>NCET01000343.1 GCA_002280815.1 Flavobacteriales bacterium 32-34-25
TGCCAAATGGTCTTTTACCTGGGATGGAAATCTAACCGAAGATGATATTGTAACCACTTCGGGAGCACTAAATGCACTGTTTTATTCTTTAATTACAGTTACTAATCCCGGAGACACCGTTGCTATTGAAACTCCTGTTTATTTTGGTATTCTACAAATGATAAAATCCTTGGGACTTAATATCATTGAACTCCCTACCCATCCTGTAACAGGGGTTTCTATCGAAGATTTGAAAAAAGTATTACCTAAAATTAAGGCCTGTTGTTTCGTGACTAATTTCAATAATCCATTAGGAAGTTGCATGCCTGAGGAAAACAAAAAAGAAGTTGTACGGCTACTTACACTACATAATATTCCTTTAATAGAAGATGATTTATACGGTGATATTTTCTTTGGCGCCAGCCGTCCAAAACCCTGTAAAGCATTTGACGAAGCAGGAATTGTGATGTGGTGTGGTTCGGTATCTAAAACCTTAGCACCCGGTTATCGTGTGGGCTGGGTTGCTCCGGGAAAATTTAAAGATAAATTGATTCGAAAAAAACTATTGCATACCATGTCGAGTCCGCCATTGTATCAGGAAGTAGTTGCCGATTTTATGGAGCATGGCCGATACGAACATCATTTAAGAGGATTGCGAAATACACTATATAATAACTATTTGCATTTTCAACGTACCGTAGAAGAATATTTTCCTGAAAACACTAAGATTTCTATACCTCAGGGCGGATTTGTGCTTTGGTTAGAGTTAGATCCCAGAATCGATACAGCCGTTTTATATGATATTGCGGTACAGCATAAAATAGGTTTCGCTCCGGGAAGAATGTTTACGCAACACGATCAATACAACAATTGCATGCGATTGAACTTTGCTATAAAATGGGACGAAAAAGTCCAACGCAGTCTTCAAAATCTAGGATTATTAATTAAACAACAATTATCAAAATGAAAATATATCAAATTGACGCCTTTACTAAAAATGTTTTTTCCGGAAACCCGGCTGCCGTTTGTCCGCTGGAACAATGGTTAAGTGACGAAATCATGCAAAAAATTGCCACCGAAAACAATCTTGCCGAAACTGCTTTTTATGTAAAAAACGGCGATAAATATGAGATCAGATGGTTTACACCCACAGTTGAAGTGGATCTTTGCGGACATGCTACATTAGCAACAGCTTATGTATTATTTCATTATGAAAATCATAGTGATTCAATTATTACATTTTACTCAGCAAGAAGCGGTGATTTAACGGTAACCAAAGAGGAAGATTTACTTTCGCTAAATTTCCCCACCGATACTTTGGAACCAATTGCATTGACAAATGAAATATTGAATTCATTTGATACCAAGCCACAACAAGCTTTTAAAGGAAAAACCGATTATCTGCTTCTTTTTAATACCGAAGAAGAAATACAGAATTTAAAACCCAACTTTGATCAAATTTTAAAATTGGATGTTCGAGGAGTAATTGCAACGGCTAAAGGAAATAACTCCGATTTTGTTTCCCGCTTTTTTGGACCACAATCTGGAATAAATGAAGATCCTGTTACGGGTTCGGCACACACTACTCTGATTCCGTATTGGGCAAAAGAATTGAATAAAACAAAATTATCGGCTATTCAGCTTTCGGAACGAAAAGGCTATTTGGATTGCGAGTTGTTAGGAAATCGAGTTCGTATTAGTGGATACGCTAAGTGTTACCTAATTGGAAATCTGTTTTTAGAGTAAAAAAAGAAAAGCCACTTTAAAACTAAAGTGGCTATCTATAAAAATTTATCAAACCCTAAAATGACAAATTCTATTTTTATTATATGTCTTAATCTAAATCTAATGCAATATTTTCCATGAAAATTTCTGGTTCTCTTTCGTTATGCCAGTAATCTGCTAGGATACTCAAAACAACATCTTTTAAACCATTAAAAGAACTTTCAACTTGATTTTCTTCGTCTTTTATAACTTCAATAAGCAAATCATTTACTTTTTTAATCTTGTCCAAATTTGTCATCTTACCAAGTTTTTGAAATTAATTTTCCTTTTTTTTCTGAAGTAAAAGTAGATGAATTGTGCTTTTACGACAATACCCACTTTTAGTGATTTTTTAATGGCTTTTTTACTAAAAACAAAGATTTATCTTATCAATCGATTACAAACGAAGAAATTGTCTCTCGAATTCGCTTTAATCTTTTGTTCCAAATGCGAAAAAGCACGAACAATTGGATCAAAAAAACAACACCGATTACAGCTAACGAATAGTACTTAGTTGTAGTTAAATCAATATTGTAGGTAAAGAAGAGTAATAAACCACAAACAAATCCAACTCTGGAAACAATTGAAAACAACGCATAATTTTGTAATCTATTGTAAAGTTCTTCTAAAGCCATTTTTACATTCGAATCATTTGCTAAATATTTATTGTAATAATAACCATAAATACTATGTAAGATTGGCAATAAAAGAGTGCCTATCAAAACCAAATTCACCCATAAAGGCTTCTCCGCTCCATCAAACATCGAATAATAAACCAATAGAAAAAAGAACCAACCTCCAACTTCAATCAAAATTTGTTTTCGAATTGATTTTAAAACAGGATGCGTATTTTCCTGTAACATCAATAATAATGTTTCCTCGCTTTTGGGAATGGACTGTATCGCATTCCAATCGGATTTTAAATCGTCTATTTCCATGAGCTATTTATTTAATAAGGTTTTTATTTTTGTTTTAATCCGATTGAGTTTTACACCAACATAATTCTCATTGATTCCCGTAATTTCAGCAATTTCGTGATAAGACAATTCTTCAAAATACAAAGCGATTAAGGCTTTTTCGCTATCCGTTAATAATTTTAAAACGGCAAATAATCGCTCTTGTCTTAAAGCAAGTTCGTCGCTTTGTTGCTCTTCAGCAAAATCAGGCAATTCAGCAGAATAATTAAGGGTTGTGGATTTTTTTCGGAAAGAAGCAATCGCCGTATTCAAAGCAATGCGATACATCCAGGTACTCATTTTTGCTTCTCCTTTATAATTAGGATAGGATTTCCAAAGTTGGAATACAATCTCCTGAAACAAATCTTCCCGATCTTCAACTCTATCCCGATACAAGCGACAAAGCTTATGAATCATTACATTGTACTGAGACAAATGGGTTAAAAAATCTTTTTCAAGGGCTTCCATACTTTTTGATTTCTTTTCGAATACAACCAAGATAAACTAATCTTATTTAT
>NCET01000344.1 GCA_002280815.1 Flavobacteriales bacterium 32-34-25
ACCAGTTTTATTAGGTATGTTATTAATGGTTATTGTATTCTCTATTGAAAGATATTTCGTTATTACTAAAGCAGCTGGAAAAGGAAATTTAGATACTTTCATGACAAATGTTCAAGCTAGTATCAAAGGTGGACATATTGAAGAAGCTATTGCTGCTTGTGATAAACAACAAGGTTCAGTTGCAAATGCAATTAAATCAGCATTAGTTAAATATCAAGATGTTAAAAAAGAAGGATTCAACAGTGAAGAAGCTTCTGAGACTATCCACAAAGAAATTGAAGAGGTAACTTCTCTTGAAATGCCAATGTTAGAGAAAAACATGACTATTATTTCTTCTTTAGTATCTTTAGGTACACTTGGAGGTTTATTAGGAACAGTATCAGGTATGATTAAAGCGTTTGGTGCGTTAGCTTCTGCTGGTACTCCAGATCAAGCTGCACTTGCAACAGGTATCTCTGAGGCACTTATCAATACTGCAACAGGTATCTCTACTTCTATCTTAGCTATTGTTGCTTACAACTTCTTTACTGCAAAAATTGATGATTTGACTTACTCTATTGATGAGGCAGGTACTACAATCGTTAATACTTACAGAAAATTCAGAGGAAGCTTGAAACAATAATCATTTTTGATATACATTATTTGTATCAAAATAAAAAACAAAAAGAATGGCTAAAATAAAAATGAAAAAGAAGGCCACATCGACAGATATGACTGCCATGTGTGATGTTGCGTTCCTTTTACTTACCTTCTTTATTTTGACAGCTACAGCTAAAGTTCCTGAGGCAATGCCTGTAGATACTCCAGCTTCAACTGTACAAACAAAATTGCCTGAATCTGATTTGGCAACCGTTATAATTGGTAAGGAAGACGGAAAAAATAAAGTGTTCTTTGATTTAAAAGGAAAAGATGTTCGTAAAAGAGCGCTTGAGTTGATGGGAGAAAAGTACAATGTACAATTCTCTGAAGAAGATAAAACGAAGTTTTCTTTAATGACTGATTTTGGAGTTCCAATTCAAAATCTTAAGCAGATTATTGATATGAAAGCTGCTGATCGTGTAAAAGCAAAGCAACCAGGTGTTCCAATGGACTCACTAGACAATCAATTGAAAGAGTGGGTTAAGAGGAAAAGATTTTTAATAAATAAAAATACAGTAAAATGGCTGAATTAAATACCGGCGACGGCGGTGGTGGTAAAGGCGGCAAAGTAAGAAGTAAAAAACAAAACTCTAAGGTAGATTTAACTGCCATGGTGGATTTGGCCTTCTTGCTAATTACCTTCTTTATGCTTACTACTTCGTTGTCAAAACCTCAATCGATGAGTTTAGGTTTGCCAGATAAAGATCCGAAGGATAAAACAGAGGATGTTAAGGTTGATGAAAATCGTACAATGACTGTGTTATTAGGTGAAGATGATAAGATGTATTATTACATGGGAATAGTCAACACTCCAATGACTCCTAAAGTTATTGCTTATGGTAAAGATGGAATACGTAAAGAATTACTGAAAAGAAAAAAAGAAGTTCTTGCTTATTCTACAGCTAAAGGGAAACCTGATCAGGGGATGATTGTGATTATCAAACCAGGTAAAAAATCAACCTATAAAAATGTGGTTGATATACTAGATGAAATGGCTATATCTTCAATTCCTACCTATACAATCGTTAATGATTTTTTGCCTGAGGAACAAAAATTGTTAGACGGAAAATAAGAGCAATCTTGTTTTCTTAATAACCTAATAATTAAGAAAAATGAAATTAGATATATTAAAAAATTCATGGGTTGATATCGTTTTCGAAGGGCGTAATAAACTCTATGGTGCTTATGATTTAAGAAAATCTAGCGGCAAGACTTCAACGAAAGCACTTATTATTGGTGCTATCTTTTTTAGTTTGGCGGTTAGTGCTCCTCTTATTATCAGTTTAATTCCTAAATCATCAGATGAGGAGGATTTAACAATTAGAGAAGTTAAGCTTACAAATGTAAAGTTGCCTCCTAAGAAAGTTGAACCGCCAAAATTGAATGCACCACCGCCACCACCACCGCCACCGGCAGTAGATCAGGTGAAATTTGTTAAACCAGTTGTGGCAAAAGCAGAAGAAGTTACTGAAGAACCGCCTAAAATTGTAGATTTGAAGGATAAGAAAACAGGAACTGAAACAATTAAAGGTGATCCAGATGCTGTGTTAACTGTTGCTCCTGCAGGAACAGGTCCTAAAACAAGTCAAGTTGTTGAAGAAAGTGATGATCAAGTTTATAACACTGCGGGTATTGAAGTGAAACCTGAATTTCCAGGTGGTATGGAGAAGTTTTATTCTTTTGTTGGGAAAAACTACCGTACTCCAGAAGAAGAAGGTTTGAAAGGAAAAGTTTATGTAACTTTTGTTGTTGAAAAAGATGGTTCGTTAACAGATATCAAAGTATTAAGAGATATTGGTTATGGAACAGGAAAAGAAGCGATAAGAGTATTGCAAAAATCTCCAAAATGGAATCCTGGTATTCAAAACGGAAATCCAGTTAGGGTACTTTACTCATTACCAATCAGTATAACTTCTGCAGAATAATGCTAATGAGATTTATTACAAATATGAAGAAGAAATCGCTTAAAGAGCGATTTCTTCTCGTTATAGGCATTTTGTTTTTTATGATTTATTTGGTTTTGGGACTAATCATTCTGTTTATGAAAGATTTTCCAATGGATATGCCAATGAATTATAGAATTGCTTTTGGTGTACTTTTGATAGTATATGCTTTTATTCGCTGTTGGAGAATTATTAACGATAATAAAGAATAGTTATGAGAAAAATAGTTTTAGCACTTTCAGTGTTTTTTGTTTTTGCAATTGGATTTTTTATTTCGTGTAAACAATCGGAGTCTAAGAGCGGAAAAGAATCGATTATTAAAGGTAAAGCTACTATATTAGTTGATGAGACAGTAAAGCCAATTATTGAAGATCAAATAGCTGTTTTTGAAAGTACTTATGATGCTCAAATTGTTCTTCAGCCAAAATCGGAAAAAGAAGTTGTGCAAGCCTTTCTTAAAGATACTACTGGTATAGCTGTATTGTCAAGACCTTTAAATGCTAATGAAATTAAGTTTTTTGAGCAAATGAAGATCAAACCTAAAACAACAAAATTTGCTACAGATGCAATAGCTTTAATTTCGAATAAAAAAGATTCCGATACTCTAATTGCTTTAAAAGATGTAGTTGCTTTTTTAAAGGGGAATGGGCAAACTAAAATAAAAGGTTTAGTATTTGATAATCCTAATTCAAGTACGGTTCGTTATTTTACCAATCTTGCAGGAGTAAAAGAAGTTCCTAAAGAAGGAGTTTATTCTTTTAAGTCTAACGAAGAAGTGGTTAAGTTTGTTGCCGAAAATGATGGGATGATTGGGGTTGTAGGTGTTAATTGGTTGTTGCAGCCTACGGTTAATATTAAGGATTATTTAACTAATATTAACGTCTTAAGTGTACAGGGTTTAAATAAAAATTCTTATTTTGCGCCTACTCAAAACAATCTAGCCGAAGGTACTTATCCTTTGGCACGCGATTTGTTTATTATTAATTATCAAGGATATTCAGGATTAGGAATGGGTTTTGCTTCATTTTTAGCTGGAGAAATTGGACAAAGAATTGTTTTAAAATCAGGAATGTTACCTAATGAAATACCAGGTAGAAAGCTTTTGATTAAAAGCAGGATAAAATAATAATGAGTGAAGAAAAATGAAAATGAATAAATTAAATAAAACGAAAATGAACAATTTAAAAATTTTAAGTGTTGCACTTTTTGCTTCTACTTCTGTATTACAAGCACAGGATATTAATGAAGTAAAGAAACAAATTGATGCTGAGCAATTTCAAAAAGCTAAAACTTCTTTAAAATCAATAATAAAATCAAATCCTTCTGAAGGTAAAGCTTTTTTTCTTTTAGGAAATATATATTTGAATCAATCAGTAATTGATTCGGCTAGTATTACTTATAATGAAGGTTTAAAAACTAAAAATGAAGCTCACTTCAATTACATTGGATTGGGTCAAATTGATTTAGAGAAAAAGGATGTTGCAAAAAGAAACTCGTAAAAAAGATTTTGAAGAGTATGTATATATAGCTAAAGCTTATATGAATAATTCTAATCCTGATTACAAGTCGGCTCTTGCGGCTTTAGAACTTGCAAAAGAAAAAAATGCTGCTGAACCACAAGTTCTTTTAGCATTAGGAGATGCTTTTTATGGTGATAAAAACCAAAATGAAGCTTTTTCGGCTTATCGAAATGCTTTCCAAGCAGACAATTCTTTAATTAGAGCTAAAGTTCAGTTAGGAGTTTTGTTGAAAGGAGCAAAAGCCTACAAAGAAGCTGTAGCTGCATACAATGAAGTTATTGCTTTAAGTCCAAATTATGGTCCTGTATACAGAGAATTAGCTGAAACTTATTACTACTGGGCATTGAATGTTCCTGGTCGTTATGATGAATACATGAAACAAGCTTTGTCTTTTTATGAAAAATACATGACTTTAACTGATTATTCTTTGGCTTCACGTATGCGTCATGCTGATTTCTTGATCCTCGCTAAAGACTATAAAGCTTTGGAAGTTGAAGCTAACAAGATGAAAGAATTGGATAAAGTAAATCCAAGAATCTTAAGATATTTAGGATATGCTGCTTTTGAAAATGGACATATTGATGAAGCGATCTCTTCTTTGCAAGAGTTTGTTAATAATCCATCTAACAAAGTAATCTCATTGGATTATTTATATTTAGGGCAAGCTAAAATTAAAAAAGGAACAAATGCTGATGCAACTGCTGTTGATCCTACTTTATATGCCGAAGGAATTACACTTATTAATAAGGCAGTTGAACTTGAGCCTTCTGTAGCTGATGGTTTAGGAGATTTAGGGAAAGAGTATTATGAGAAAAAAATGTTCAAAGAAGCAGCTGCAATCTTGGAGATAGCAACTTCTTATAAAGAAAGCAGATCATTTTTACTTGATAATTACTATTTAGGAAATGCTATTTATTTTTCTAATGCTGGTAAACCTGTTGCAGAGAGAGAGATGGTTGCTTTGAAAAAAGCAGATATCGCTTATGGAAATGTATTAACAGCTTCACCAGAAACTGTAGATGCTTATGTTTCTCGTGCAAGAACAAATAGTTTATTAGAAGATGATCAGTCTATGATTAAATATTACCAAGAGTATATAGATCATGTTACTGCTAAAGGTCCGGAAGAATTGGCTAAGCCTGCTGTAAAAGCGAAGTTAGTTGAGGCTTACAGTACTATGGCTGCAGGATACGCAAACTTTGATAAGCCTAAGGCTATTGAGTATTTTAATAAAACTTTGGCTATAGATCCAACAAATCAATATTCAATTCAAGCATTGAAAACACTTCAATAATTGATTCTTAATTTTATAAAGCCAGTAGAAATACTGGCTTTTTTTATGCAGTTTTGTTAAGGATTCAAGATAATTCAATAATGTCTTTTACAAATTAGTTATCTTTGCACCCTAAATTATAAAAATGCTATCAAAAGAAATTCAATTAGAAGTGAACAAAGGTGCAATGTTACCTTTGATGGAAGAATTTTATACTATTCAAGGAGAAGGATTTCATACTGGAACAGCAGCTTATTTTATTAGAATTGGAGGATGTGATGTAGGTTGTCATTGGTGTGATGTGAAAGAGAGCTGGAATGCCGAATTGCATCCGCCAACAGCATTGGATATAATTGTTGAAAATGCAAGCAAATATGCCGATACGGTAGTGGTAACCGGAGGTGAGCCACTAACTTGGGATATGAGTTTGTTGACTCAAAAGTTAAAAGAAAAAAACAGAAAAGTTCATATTGAAACTTCGGGAGCTTATCCGCTTTCAGGAACATGGGATTGGATTTGTTTGTCTCCAAAGAAAAATAAATTACCAACTCAAACCGTTTATGATAATGCACATGAGTTAAAAGTAATCATTCACAACAAACACGATTTTATTTTTGCCGAAGAGCAAGCAGAATTAGTGAATGATAACGCGATATTGTTTCTTCAGCCAGAATGGAGTAAGAAAGAAGAAATGACTCCGCTTATTGTTGATTATGTTATGAATCATCCTAAATGGAGAGTTTCGTTGCAAACTCATAAATATTTGAATATTCCTTAAACAAAAAAGCCAGTAAAATTTATACTGCTTTTTTGTTTGACTCTTTATAAGCTTAATCGAGCTAAATAATCATAATGTTCTCCTTCTAAAATTAATTCGCATTGTAATCCATTGGCGAAAGCTGCATTTTGCAAAGTATTGTAATCAAGATAAAGCCAC
>NCET01000345.1 GCA_002280815.1 Flavobacteriales bacterium 32-34-25
GTTTTAAAAACACCATTATGCATATAAGGCGCTGTCAATGCTGCATTTCTAATAGTTGGCGTTTTAAACGAAAATTTATGAATTAGAGCCTGAGTCAAATTGTATTTTCCTAAATCGGAATCTAATTTTCCATTAGCAGCTGGAACACCTAAAACCTCACTTTCGGATTTCATAAAATTTGGTGGTACTGTTCCATTAGTCAACGGAATAAAATGACAAGTAGCACATTTGGCTTTGCCTGCAAAAAGATTAAAACCTGCTTTTTCATCGGCTGTAAAAGCAACCTCATCACGCACATAGGCATCAAATTTAGAATCGAATTTGCTTAATGTTCGAATATAAGAAGCCAAAGCATTCTTGATTTCAAAAGCAGTAATTTCTTCTTTGGGAAAGGCTTTTTCAAACTGTTGAATGTATTTTTTGTCTTTTTTTATTTTTACGGCTGCGTCTTCTAATGAACCGTGCATTTCATCGGCATTTGTAATCACCGCTACCGCCTGATCTTCTAAATAATTCACTCTCGAATCAGAGAAAAATACACGTTGGAAAGCAATATTTGTCAATGTTGGTGTATTTCTTTTAACAAAAGACTTTCCGTCAAAAGAAACCGCTTTTTCTAAACCATCGGTAAAAGCTTTGTCGGCATGGTGACAGGAAGCGCAAGAACGACTGTTATCACCTGATAAAATTGGATCATTAAAAAGTAATTTCCCTAAAACGGCTTTCTCTTTGGTCGTTTTATAATCCGGGAATCCTGAAAAAGCTTCTTCATCAAAAACTGCTGCATCAAATAAGGTTTGCGCATTGGTTTTCAATCCGCGCATTTCATTAAAAAAAGGAATTTTCCAATCTTTCTGATTTTGATATAACTTCCTACTCAACGGATTGGCATAATTTTGAATAAAAGCCGCTCGATCAAAAGCATTAAAATTAGGATTGCCTTTTAAATAAACAATGGCTTGATCGATGATTTTCAAAACCGCATCCGAATCGTTTGTGGCATACACTTGATAGTATTTTTGTATTCCTTCTAATGCTCCTGCTGCTTCCGGAATGGATTTTTGAGCAACAGGCGAATCAAAACCTGTTATTCCCATGCTTATAATTCTAAAAACTTCCAGTCGCAAGGCGTCAAAAACATGAGCATCAGTCAATTCATTGGTCTCGGCTATTCGATTCAAACGCTTTAAATTAGCCGAAAGAATTCCGATTTCTTTCAATAATTCCGATTTAGATTTTGCATCATACGCAGGAAACAAAAACTCTTCTATAACCTGAAATCCCTGTGGTGGCAATGTCATTTTATCATCTTCCTCAAACTCTGAAAGTGCTGGCCCATTAATAGCCTTAGAAACTTCTGGAAAATAATATTCGCTAAAAACCTCTATTTTTTTATAATTCAAATGCGATGCTAAAAACTGCTCCTGAAGTTTTTTGGAATCAGCATTGGATTTTATTAAATTTTCTAAATCGTTTACCGATTGAATTAAAGTAGTTATATCGGCTTGAAACAATTGTTTTACTTGAGTTGTTTTTGGAACTTCTTGACATGAAACCACTAACAATAGTAGTAAAAAAAAGAAACATCTTTTCATAATGATTGTCATCTAATTGGAAAACAAAAGCCACGATTTCAAAATGTGAAACCGTGGACTTTTGGAATTATTTTAAAATTTTATTATCTCGCTAATCCTTTGATTAACACAATTTGACTGGCTTGTTTTTCGTTTGGACGACCTGTTCCTCCATCAACTCCTTTGTATTTATCGCCAGTCCAAGTATGAGGCTGAACGCATAACATAAAAGTATCATCGATTCCTAATTGCGCTGAAACATCAATTAAAGCACCATATTCCCAGCTTCCAAATCTTGAACTTCCTCCTACATTGTATTTAGTAGCATCTGTTTCGGTACGACGGTGGTCTAATTCCATAACTACTTTCATAGTTTTCTTAGCAATATCATATTGGTAAATGTAAGCATCGTGTGTTTCGTCTCCATAACCGTTTGAATCTTCCTGAACATATACATAGTTCTTAGTTACACAAATGTTATCTGGGTTTTGGAATGTTTTAGCAATTCCGTTACGATCATCTCCATCAAGTAATACTTTTAAAGTTCCTGACAATGGATTGTTTTCATCTAAATCCAATTGGTACACTCTACCGTATTTTGTTCTGGAAGCATCAGCATTAGCACCTGATCTATCTTGTCCTGTTACGTTAAAATAGATTTCTCTGTCGGCTGCTTTTTCTCCTTTTCTATAATCCAAATCCTCTACTCTACCAAACTTAAGCCCTTTTAAAGGATTTACAGCGGCATTAATTTGAGCACCTGTTAAAGTAGTATGATTGTCAATTTTCACAAACGAAACTGGATAGTTTTTACCAGCAACCATATCAGTTTCTCTTTGATTGTCGTTGTTTCTTTTCATCATATACAAAGAACCATTCATAAGATCCCCTACTGTATTAGAAACATACATAAACACCTGTCCTCCATTAGTTCCTGAATCGTCATCACCAAGGATAACAACTGTTTTTCCAGGAAATGCTGAAGCTTTTAATGGCAAAGCATTCTCAGCACTCAAACGTCCTAAACCTGGTAATTCTTTAGAAACACTATTAGATTCTACATCACCATAAGGATTTACACCATGTGTACGAGACTCTTCACCTGACTCTCCACAAGTTAAATACAATGGTCCAAAACCATGTTCTTCAGGAGTTGCCATTGATGCACTACACAATCTCCAAACCCCACCATTAGAATTCAATAAATATTCACCAGCAACTGGTTTAAAAGTTTTGTCTAATGTAATTCTTGAAACTGCAAAATTGTCTTCGTGATTTACTAAAAAAGTAAAAGTACCATCAGCATTTTTCAATAATCCACTACCATCAGCCGATCCTCCGAAAACGAAATTTGGAGTCTGCGCTAACACATCATCAGAAGTTATCAAAGAGAATAACTCTAATTTTTCAAAACCTTCTTTTTTCTTTAATAATACCGGTGTTTCAGATTGATCTGCTAATACCACATCCGATTCATTTTTCTCATTATCACACGAGAAAAAAGCTGTACTTAAAAGTAGCCCTAAAATAATTTTTTTCATCTTGGTTTGTTTTTTTGTTTTTTTTCAAAGCAAAGAAAGCCTAGGAATTTTAAAACAGCATGAACTAAACATTAGCAAACCTTAAAGAATTA
>NCET01000024.1 GCA_002280815.1 Flavobacteriales bacterium 32-34-25
ATAAGAGGAAAACATTATTATAACTAAATTAAATCTTGAAGACATGAATGAATCCACAGTAACAAAAATGAAACAAATGAAGCTTTATGGCATGTTCAATGCTTTTAAAACAGCCATTGAAAGCGGAAAAACAGACCACTACACACTCCATCAGTTTGTATCGATGATTATTGATGCGGAATGGGATGAAAGGCACAATCGGCGTATTGAACGCAGTATCAAGAATGCCCGATTCCATTACAAATCAAATATTGAAAGCGTCAATTTTGATGTATCACGAAATCTTGACCGAAACACGATACTGCGTCTGGCAGAATGTGAATTTGTTGAAAAAAATGAAAACATCTTAATTACAGGAAGTACTGGTGTAGGCAAAAGCTATTTAGGTACTGCATTGGGATACCAAGCCTGTATTCAGGGGTATAAAGTGAGCTACTTTAATACTTCGAAACTGTTTGCAAAATTAAAAATGGCCAAAGCAGATGGTTCATATCTGCGAGAACTTGCCAAAATGGAAAGACAAGACGTCATTATACTAGACGATTTTGGACTCCAAGCATTAGATAATCACAACCGAATTACTCTTTTGGAGATTATTGAAGACAGGCATAATAACGGTTCTGTAATTGTAACATCACAAATCCCAGTCCAAGGCTGGTATGATATCATTGGCGAAAAAACGATAGCTGATGCAATTTTGGACAGGATTATACATCAATCCCACCGACTCGAATTACATGGAGAATCTATGAGAAAGAAAAGAGGAATAAACAAAGGGTAATATTTTAAGTATATTTGAATACTAATTAACAGATGAAAAAAAGTAGTTTTTAATAAAAAATGGAGGTGGTCATTTTACTCCGGAATTAGGTGGTCATTTTGAATTGGAATCAGGTGGTCACTTTAAATTGGAATTAGGTGGTCAATATCACTGGAATTTGCAATGTGGCTACACTATTATTATATAAAGTTTGATTAACACCAGAATCAAAAATAAATCCAAATACCTCAATTACTGAACCCGAAGTTTCTCTAAAATTAAGCGCACCAGCAAGGGAATACTTGGTACCATCTAGCATTAGTATATCTAACACCCCTGTCAAATCATTTCCTTGTGTTCCACCAAATTGTCCTGCAGATTGAGGTTGTCTGAAGGCAACTCTAGCTATACCAACGCTCGATAAATTTTTAATATTACTTGTATTTTGAGTAGCAGATTTTTGTGTACCAACGTAACCACTGGAAAAAGCAAGACTAACTCCTTGAGCTTTTATAGCACTTGAAAAAAATAAAACCATTAAGTACAGCTTTATTTTAAATGAAAATTTTAATAATTTATTACTAGTGATTTTTTTCATAACAGGACTTTATGATTTTAATATTATCGGGATTATAAATATTTTTAATTCGGATTATTTTAGAAATAAAAAATAATGTTACATTCATCGACACTTAGATGAACTCGACAAAAAAATATTTAATTGTAAAGAATAGATATCGAAATTATAGGTATGCTTTATTCAAAACTACTATTTGATTAATGAATGAAAATTTATGACAGATAGTTTAAAAACATCAAAGTCAATTCATGAGATTTAGATAATAAAACAAAAAAAAACTCTGATTTTCAAATCAGAGTTTATAGTAAAGAAAAATATTTTGTTGTCAGTTTTATATTCAATACGAAGTCTTATCCACTAATAGGTAGTAGCAATGTAATTGTAGTTCCTTCTCCTTCTTTTGAAACAATACTAAAGAGTCCTTTAGATTTTAAAACTAGTATTCTGCTTAAATACAATCCCAAACCTAAACCTTGTTGTTCCATTTTTTTTCTATTAAATTGTTTATTAGGTCCTATAGATTTTAATTCCTCAGGCTTAAAACCAAGGCCATAGTCAGTAATATTTACTTCATAGTATTTATCGTTATAAATAGTACCGCTAATACTGACTTCCTTACTTGAATTTGAGAATTTTAAAGCATTATCTATCAACTCATAAAGTATAAATTCAAGAATCTCTGAGTTCATTTTAATATCCACCTTATTAACATTATGTCGTATCCTAGTTTTAGATTTTTCATAATAAGGGGAAATAATTTTTCTTACTTTAACAAAACAATCCAATAAGTCATTTTGCCTATTTTCTTCAAATTCAATAGTATTGTTTCTAATATTTTGAAACAATATGACATTTCGCATAGTTCTATGTAAGCGTTCGCCGGAAATTTTAATTGCTTCATAAAATGTTGCCTTTTCATTTTTGTCAAAACTTTCTTCATCTTCAATTAAAAGATCAATAGAACCTAAAATTCCATTCAATGGGGTATTAATTTCATGTAAAAAAACATTTTTAGATCCCGTATAAATATTACTATAGGAATTCTTTATTTTCTCAAAACGTTTAATTTTCGTATTTACCATTTTTGTTAATTCATCAAACTTAAATGGCTTTGAAATAAACTCATCTACCCCATCATGAATACATTTTTCTCTGATATTCTCTTCTTTTTTCGCAGTCAGAAAAATAAACGGTATTGCATTAAGGGCGTTATTTTGCATTAAAATTTCATGAAATTTATGAGACCATCCATTACAGGCATCATTATATCACAAAGAATCAAATCAGGAATCCAGTAATCTAAAATATCCAGAGCTTCTTGTCCATTTTCTGCTGATACAATATCGTAATTTTCATATTTCAAATATTCACAAATAGTTTCTCTTAAATTTATCTCATCTTCAACCAGCAGTATTCTATTTTTGTTCATAAGGGAATATTATAGTTATTTTAGTTCCTGAATTTTCTTTTGTTTTTAGCTTAATTTTTCCTTTTAGCATTCGGGTAAATTGTTTAACAATTGTTAATCCTAATCCGGACCCTACAATTGTAGTTGTGTTTGAGGCCCGAAAAAAAGACTTAAATAGATTTTTGATGTCTTGATCCGGAATTTCAATACCATAATCTATGACCTCTATTTGAATACTTTCTTCCAAATAACTAACCTTAAGAACAGGATTTTGTTTTCCTTTGGAATACTTAAAGGCGTTATTTAATAAATTTGTAAATATATGTATTAAAAGTGAAGCATCTGATTGAACTAATCTTGGAGAACCAACCTTAACAACACCTATTTCCCTTCTATCATCTTCATTACTAAAATAAGTGACAATCAAATTTGTAATGAATTCATCAAAATCGATAGCTTCTATTTTAAGTCTGAAATTTTCTTTGGCACTATATTTTCCAAAAATTAGAATATTATCTATTAATTCAGACATTCGTTCAATTTCAAATTTTATCCTGTTCGATATCGTATTGAAATTTTCAGCTATTTTATTTTCTATACCTTTAGACTTTATACCAATTAATTCTGCATTAGAATAAATAACCGTTAATGGCGTTTTAAATTGATGAGAAGCCATTGCAACAAATTTAGCTTTCAAATCATACAATTCTTTTTCTCTTTTTACCATCATCTGGTTTTCTTTTTCCAGTTTCTTTCTTAAGGAAACATCTCTTGATGTACTTTGTACACCTACCAATACATCATTTACTATTATTTTTTTAGATACTACTTCTAACCAAATATAAGCACCATCCTTTTTCTTTATTTGAACAGTATATATTCTATTAATGCACTTGCTGTCATTTAGAAAAACGGATTGTTCCTGCATAACTCTTTCTAAATCATCCGGATGCACCAATTCACTAGTATCAAATTCCATTAATTCTTGAGATGCATAACCTAAAATTTCTTTTGAGGATTCCGATATATAGAGGTATTTTCCATTGATATCCCTTTGCGTGATTAGATCAGATGAATTTTCCAAAATGAATCTCATTTTTTTTTCGGATTCCTCTAAAGCAATCTTATTAATCTGAATCTCATTTACATCAACAATTGTCCCTATAATTCTTTTAGGAATTCCCTTTGAATCTTTATCGAGAATAGTTGCATATTTTACCCAAATATATTTATTCTCTTTATTCTTAATTCTATATAATCCTGTAAACTCATCAACCTGACCTGAAATATATTCCTGACGTGACTTTTCTAAGTTAACAATATCACCAGGATGAACTCTTTTTCTCCAAAAATCATATGTTTGCTCTATTTCATATATAGAAAAGCCCAGAATCCTGGCCCAATTATTACACATTTTAGTTTCAAAAGTATTTACATCCAATTCCCAAATTCCCTCTAAAACATTTTGGTTATAATATTTAAAAATATCAAAGCTTGGCCCAACATTCTTCTTGTACCTAATCTCATTAATTTTAATAGAAATGTTTTTGGTAAAAAGTTTAATCAATTCTATTATTTCCGAATTCCACTCTACAGTATAACAATGCTCAAAACCTAAAAACCCCCAAAAAATATCATTTTCAAATATGGGTATAAACAAATAAGTCTCAACAGTACGCTCAGACATTATTTGCCTAAACAACTGTTCTTTTATTTCATTTGCAGAACCAACAAGATGTTCTCCCTTGCGTAATGGTGTAAATGTTTCCGGAATGGTTTTATACAAATAATTTAAAAGAGGGAAATCATCATTATTTAACGTTCTTAAATTAGGATTAATCCACGCATAAGATTCCTTTATACATTTATTTTCAATTGTATAAACATAACTTCTGCAAGCTTTTAAACTTTCTCCCAAAACAGCCAAACAGGAATTTAGAGCAGAACCCAACTCCTCTTCTTCTATAAGAATATGATTAGCAGCCGAAACATTCAGGGAGATATTCTTCATAGTTCAAGAAAGCTTTTTTGTGTTTTTAAAGTAGCAAAAAAATGTGGGCAAATTTAAATGATATATCTTTTTACAGAACTATAAATACCTATGGTTTAAATTAGTAGATTTATAATTTAAAAAAGTAATTATTAGATTTGCCCCATGAAAAACCCAAATAAATTAAATATAGTACTTATTGAAGATGATTTACTCATAGGAGATTCTATAGTAGAATTGCTCACACTTAACAACTATAATGTATGCTGGTTAAAAGACGGACAAGAAGCTATTCATTATCTTAAAAAAAATATTCCCGATATCATAATTAGCGATTTGATGATGCCTCTGATGGATGGTGAAGAACTGTTTTTGGAAATTCAAAAGAATAAAAAATTTAGCTCTATCCCTTTTATTATGATAACTGCAAATATTGATACTGACACAAAATTCAGACAATTAGAAAATGGTGTTCATGACTTTATTATCAAACCTTTTAAAGTAAAAGAGCTTATTCTGAAAATTAAAAATTTATTGAAACTTAAAAATAGCATTGAGAAAAAATTCACACCAGATCCCTTCTCAAAAGTTACAATCAAATTATCAAACAAAGATTTTTTAGAATCAGTTAATGAAATTTTACTAAAAAACATGAAATCGAAAGTTAATGTTGTAGAATTAGCTTCCGAATTACACATCAGCAAATCAACTTTAGATAAAAAAATAAGAAAAAAAACCAGCAAAAACATAACCCAATACATCAGAGAGTTCAAATTAGATTACACTATTAAACTAATCAAAGCCGGAGAACGTAATATCCAATTTCTAGTTGATGAAGCTGGATTTAATTCTTTTTCCTATTTCTCTACCAGTTTTAAAAAATACAAAGGCATCAGTCCTAGAGAATACATAAATAACCTTCAATAATAAATACACTTAAACAATCTTTACAACAAATTTTCATTATAGGCATTTAATTTTAATTTATAGATAAAAACAAAATACTACACTTTACAGTTTTTTAATTTTACTTCTAAAATGACATTTAAAATACTGTCTCATTTTTTTACGATAGCAGTAAAACAAACTAAAAGTTAATATTTTGAATTTTAAAATTAGACCTTCAGAAGAACAATGGGAAAAAATAGATTCAACACTTCGATCTAATCCCAAATTTTTAATAGTACTATTTATAGTTGCTATACTAAATTTAGTTTTATTCTTTTCTTTACTATTGGTTTAAAAACAACTCAAAAACAAAAAAACTAACTTATTTATTTTACAAAATAAACCGCTAATAGTCAAAATTTAAAAACATATATCTATTTTTTAAACTTATAGCTTAATAAGACAAAACCAAGAAAAATCTACTCTAATTTTGCAGCTGTAGGTTTCTTACCAAGCAGCATGTATTGAATTTGGGGGCAATTAAACTTAACGATTACAATTTTGTTAATAGATCATGCTGTTTTGGTAAGTATTTTGAGTTAATAAATTATTCTCATGTATGGGTAATCTAATTTTCAACAAATCGAATGATTATTGTCTTCAAACCCCTCTTTTCAGCATTACAAACACACATGTAGTCTTTCATTCCAAACAACAAGAACTACAGTTTGATTTAAATTTAATTTCTAATGTTAGATTAATAAAAAACAGAGTTTTTTATATCAATATTCTTTTAACAGGTATAGGTGTTTTATGCTACTTTGGCATTACAATCTTTTTCGAACCATTTCCATCTCCCTATTATTTTCCTTTTTTTTTAATAGCGATACTGTACCTCTCTTTTTTATACAAGCAATTTTCATACAAGTTGCTCATAAACAAACAATATTTAGCTTTTCATGAATTAAAAGTTTCTCCAAAAAACATTACTCATGCGCAATATTTTATAGCACTGTATAAAAAAAGTTGTAAAAAGTAATTAAATACTAAGTATAAAATTTTAAGACAAAAATTTTAACTTATTGAATATAAAAATCTAAAATGCTTTTTAATTCCCCAAATACAAAGGGTTTACTGATATAATCTTTAGCTCCCAAACTCAACCCCTTTTCTTTATCTTTTTTCTCCACTTTTGCAGAAAGTAAGAGAACAGGAATATTTGAAAACGCAGATTTCATATGCGCTTCCATAAATCCATAACCGTCTAAAACCGGCATCATAATATCACATATAATAAGATTGGGCTCTATTTCCTGTACTTTTTTCAAGCCTTCTTCACCATTTTGTGCTTCAAACACACTAAACCCAATAACCATTAACAATTCAGCTACCGTTTCTCTTAAGCTGATTTCATCGTCTATAATTAGAATTTTTTTCATTTTAGTCCTGATTAGCCAATGGAAATTGAAATGTTACTTGTGTTCCTTTCCCTAACGTACTTTCTAATTTAATAGTACCTGAATTTTTCTCTGTAAAAGTTTTAACTATATAAAGCCCTAAACCTGTTCCCTGATATCCATTTGTGTTACTTGCACGGAAAAAAGTATTAAACAATTTAGACTGTTCTTCTTCAGGAATTCCAATACCAAAATCTATAATTTCTATTTGTATAGCATCCTCTATCTTTTTAATATTAAAAATAATATCACCAACTCCTTTAGAGTATTTCACGGCATTATTTAAAATATTCAAAATAGAATATTCCATTAGCTTAACATCGGCATACACCATAAAACTTTCATTAGTAAAATCTAATACAATCTTTTGCTTGTTATTTTGATTATCATAATTTATCTCAATGATATTGCAACAAAGCTCTCTTAAATCAAATAATTCCGGATTAAAATTGGTTTTACCTGAATCTTCTCTTGAAATGGTTAATACTGCTTCCATCAATTCAACAATACGGTCAATTTCTTCGGTAATAATAGAGACCCTTTTTTGTAAAAGAGGCGCATTTTCTAATTTTTGATTTTCTAAATACATCCCTATAAGTTCGGCACTTGTACGAATAGTAGTCATTGGAGTTCTAAACTCATGGGAAATAGTTGAAACTAAATTGGTTCGCAATTCATTTAATTCTCTTTCCTGATTCAAAGCATTTTCTAAAACCATTTCTGCTTTTTTACGCTCTGTAATATCCCTGGAACTTGTTTGAAAACCTACAACTATACCTCTTTGCCTAATCAAATTTGCTTTGGTTTCCAACCAAATATAATCCCCGCTTTTGGTTTTAAATTGCGCTGTAGTACCGTCATCAACTTTTTCATCGATAAAATCAGTCAAACTTGTCATTAAGTATTCTATTTCTTCCGGAAAAGCATAATCTAAAGGCGAAGTACATATTAATTCCTCAGGAGTATACCCCAAAAGTTTAGTCGATGAAGGGGAAACATACTGAAAAGTAGAATCTAAACCATGTACACAAACTAAATCGGCAGTATTGTCAGCTAGAAAACGATACATGTTTTTAGCTTCGCGTAACTGTATCGATTTATTTCTGTTATTCTCCGTAAGTAATAATTGATTGTGTCTTTCAATTTTTTTTCTTTCAGTTATATCAATTAACTGTACAATATAAAAAGGAATTTTATTATTTTGCTCAATAGACACTGACATATAAGTCCAAACAATGGAACCGTTTTTATGAATAAATCTTTTCTCTGAACTAAAATGTGATATCTCTCCGGAATCTAATTTTTCTTTAAACCCTAAATCTATTTTTAAGTCTTTCACATAAGTAATATCCTGAAATCTAAATGACTTTATTTCGTCAGAGGTATACCCAAACATTTCACAAAGTCTTTCATTGACTTCTGTATAAAACCCTTCTACATCTACCAGAGCCATTCCGGCAGCAGAATTTTTAAAAGCACTTTTAAATATTTGCTCGCTTTCTTGTAATTTATTTGTTAGTTCTTTTTCTTTCGTAATGTCTTTCATTGTTCCAATCACACGGATTGCCTGACCATTTTTATCACGAATTATAATCGCTTTATCGTTGACATAAGCATACGTTCCATCTGCCTTTAAATAACGATATTCGTAAGACCACATTTCTTTTTGATTAGCAATAGCTTCATCAAAACTTTCGAAAGTTGCATTTCTATCTTCTGGATGCACAAAATTTTCACAAACCGTAGCATCGATATAATTGGTCTCAAATTTATATCCAAAAAGTGATGTAAACCCTTCTCCCACAAAAATTTTATCTGTTTTTAAATCCCAGTCCCAAATAGCATCAAAACTAGCCTTATTAGAAAAAGAAAAACGTTCGTTACTTATTATTAAGTCATCTTCAGCCTTTTTTCTGGTCGTAATATCATTAAAAGAACAAACCACATAAAGCAATTTATCATCCTTATCAAATACCGGTATGGCATCGACTAATAACCAAACTAAGTCATTTTTAGTTGGGCGATGCACCCCCATTACCACATTGTTAACGGGGCTTAATAACTTAATGGCCTGCGGAACAGGATGATCTTCTGGTTTAAACTCTGTACCGTCCAGATGAATTACTTTCCAGTGTTTATCAAAAGAAGTTTTTCCTAATAACTGGTCTTCAGTTAAACCCAGCATTTCACAAGCTGCTTTATTATTTTCTAATATTTCAGATTCTGGTCCTTGAACTAAAATACCCACTGCGACATTTTGTACTATACTATTGATTAATTGTCTGCTTTTTAGAATTTCTTCCTGAAATTTTTTAATTTCAGTTATATCAACACCAAACCCCACCATCATTTCAAGACTGCCATCTATGTTAAAAACAGGATTAAATTTTCGAGTGTATATATTAGGTGTTCCATTAGAATTAAGTATATGTTCTTCCCATTCAATTAAACTTTTAGATTCTACACATTCTAAAAATTTGGCTCGTCGAGATTCTGCTAATTCGTAAGTTCTACCTGTATAATCAGCATATTCAAAATCATCTTTTCCTATGATAAATTGTCTAAGTTCATCATTTTTTATGACTAAAGGATTCAAATATTTATATTTGTGATTGCTGTCAAAAACAGCTAAATCTGTAGGCATACGTTCTAAAATTTTCTCATAGAAATCCTTCTGCTCTTTCAATTTTTGTTGAATGTGTATATGTTCAGTAACATCTCTACAATTACCAATAAAAATTACTTCTCCGTTTTTCTCTGACGCTATCAAATTAGAAGAATGCCATACATAATGCCCTCCTTTATGTCTTATTCTAAATACAAGATCTTTCTCTGACTTTTTTTTACCTACTGAATGAATAAGATATTCCAAACACATCTCTAAATCCTCTGGATGAATTAACGAAGCGTTACTGGTACCTATTACTTCTTCAGGTTCATAGCCCAATAAATCAACCCAGTTTTTAGATGCATATGTTATAATTCCCTCTTTATCTAATTCATAAAGTGTTTCTTTAGAATTTTTAACAAATAATTCAAATTGTTCCTCAATTTGCTGAACATTGATATGTGTTTTCAAGTTATTCTCAATTTGACCTACTACATATTGTATTACTTTCAATTGTTCTTTAGAAAGAGTACACTCTTTGAAATCAGCTAAACAAAATGTTCCTATAAATTCCTCTTCCACCATTAGTGGAAATCCAATATAATATTGTAAAACACCTTTATTTGAATTGCTATAAAGTTCTGATTCTATTTTTTTGGAAAGTAAATATACCTCTTGCTTTTCTTTTACATATAAATTTAAATCTTCAATATTTCTTGAAAAAGAATTATAATCAATTGTCGTTTGATTTTTAATTATCTGATTTGTGCAATCAATAAAATAAATGCCACCAAAAGATATTTCACTTATTTCTAAAGTAAATAAAATATTTTTAGCGAGTTCTTGAGAAAGATTTAGATTATCAGATACTATTTTTGATGCTCCGTTAATTTGTAATAAAGACATAATACGTTTATAGTGGGTTTAAATCTATTGCAAAACATAATTCTGAAAAGATGAGAGCAAAATAAAGACTTATTCGTTTCAAAATCAAATGTTTTACTTTTTATTTTTTTTTGTGTTAAAATATTCATTTGTAAAATTTTGTGTTTTACCGAACAAAAAAAATTTAATAAAAAATGAGTTATGAAATGAGTTCTAAAATAATAATCATATTACGTGTCTACTTCATAAGTTCCTAATTAAAGCAGATACGTTTAAACTACTTGAGTCTTTAATAGAGACTATCACTCATAAAGTTTCTCCTATTTATTTTATTGATACATATATTCTTTTCACTATCAAATAAGACTTGGTTTATTCATTCTTTTAAACATTTTATAAATTTCAAACCACAACACTGAAACCGCCGCTATCGATAATGTCATCCCTAACTCCTCTAGGTCTAATCCAGTTAAGTGAAAGAAATGAGCGGCAGGTGCAGCATAAAGTATGGCAAAGAGTACTATTAAAGTTAAACCGATAATAAGAGGGAAGAGGGGGTTCTTATTCTTGAAGCTGTCAAGCACACTATAAAAGAAGGAACGATTTACAAGGCTCAACAATATATTTGCTATAATCAATGTGGTAAAAACCATTGCCCTTGTTTTTTCTTCACTGCCACCATTTTGAACAGACCAGTGATAGGTAAATAACAGACCAGCGGTGATTACTAACCCCTGTATGATGCTTAGAGTCAACTCACGCACGTTCAAAAAGGTATCGCTCATTTTTCTTGGTGGTTGTGACATCGTATTTTTTTCAATAGGTTCATTTTCATAAACAATAGAGCAAGTTGGTCCCATCACCAATTCCAGAAAGATAACATGAACAGGTGTAAATATCTGTGGAAAAATCCATCCCAAAAATAAAGGTAAAGAAACCGTTAGTATAATGGGAATATGGATAGAAATAATGTACTGTATGGCTCTTTTTATATTGGCATAAATCCTTCTTCCAGAAGCAATACCTATTATTAAATTTTCAAGGTTATCATTGATTATCACTAAAGACGCGGCTGCTTTTGCGATCTCTGTTCCTTTGTTGCCCATTGCCACACCTATATGAGCTGCTTTAAGAGCAGGGCCGTCATTCACACCATCGCCTAGCATCGCTACCACTTCGCCTTTTTTTTTCAGAGCATTCAACACGCTAAGTTTGGCTTCTGGGAACATCCGGGTAAATAAAACGGTGCGTTCAGAAATGGATATTAATTCTTCTTCCGAGTAAGCTGAAACATCGTTTCCGGTTAAAACTTCAGCCGTATTGACGATTCCTGCCTGAGAGGCGATACTGCGTGTTGTATAAGCATTATCTCCCGTAATTACCTTAACTTTAATACCTGCTTTATAAATTTGACTGAATACTTCCCGTATTCCTTCTTTTGGAGGATCATAAAACACGACCAAGCCTAGAAATTCAAATTCAAAATCCTGTTGTTTTTCCGGGAAATAAGTGCCTTCAAAACTGGATTTGGCTACTCCTAACACACGGTATCCCTGCTTGCCGAAATCCATGACAAGACCTCGGATTTTGTCCTTTTCGGTATCTGAGAGCACAACAACAGCAAGAATAGCCTCGGGAGCTCCTTTAGCAGCTATAATTCTTTCTTTTTCTGAATTTGTGAAAAGATGTGTCATCATCGGTGGTTTACCTTCTAATGGATATTCGTGGAACAACTGATAATCTTTTCTTCTATCGTTTTTTTGTGTCTGTTCATAAACCTGATGAAGCGTCTTTTCCATCGGGTCAAACGGAACGGGTTCACTGCTCCACATCGCATAGTCAATCAATGCTTCCAGTTCAGGATTGGCAAATTCTTTTTCATCAAAAATTTTGTCTGACCGATAATCATACAACTGTTTAAGGCGCATAGAATTTTCGGTAATGGTACCGGTTTTATCTGTACATATAACCGTGGTGCTGCCTAATGTTTCCACAATACTGCTTTTTTTGATGATGATACCCTCGCGCATCAGCTTCCAGGCACCCAAAGCCATAAAGGTGTTAAATGCAACGGGAATTTCTTCGGGAAGGATAGACATGGCCAGAGTAAGACCATTTAACAAACTCTCAATAAGATTACCTGTCTTTATGAAACTGAACATCCAAACAATTAGAAAAATGAGCATACCGGCAAGAGCCATCCATTTTACAAAATTTCGTATTTGAATCTGCAATGGTGAAACTTCTTCATCTATCGTCAGGATAGATTCGCCGATTCTGCCAATTTGTGTTTGTTTCCCAATCCGTTCTACTTCAAATACCGCTAATCCCGAAACGGCAATTGTTCCACTAAAAATTTTATTATTCCCAGGATCACTGTTTTTGAATACAGAAAAACTCTCACCTGTTAGTGCTGCTTCATTGACAGAAAAGTCGTTACTGTGAACAATCTGTCCGTCAGCACTGATGATTCTTCCTTCTTCTGTAATGCACAAATCGCCTACAACAATATCATGGGTAGCTATTTTTACTATTTCCGAGCTTCTAATCACAGTGCTCTGCGGTTCATTTAGCTTTTCTAATTCCTCCAGCGCTTTTTTGCTGCGGTTGTCCTGATAAAAGGAAATAGCAGATACTGCAATGATGGACAGAAACATAAACAGGGCTTCGCCATAATCGCCTACGATACAATAGATAATGGAAATAGCAAAAAGTAGGATGAGCATTGGCTCTTTCCATATGTTAATCAACATATCCAGCAGAGAGTTTTTACCAACTCTCTGCATCTGTTTGTTGCCGTACCGCTCTCTGGAAACCTTCACTTCGTTTTCAGTTAGCCCTTTTAGATAATCTGGTATATTATAAGTTGTCATAGTTTTAATATTATTTATAACTAGATATAGGCATTAAGAGCTATCTTAATAGCAGCCTTTACCAATGTAGAGAAAATAAGCTGCTAAAACATTTAACAATAATAGTTTAAAACAAAGCAAGTATTTATTGCAATTAAAATCAATCCAATTATCGTTTTAAATAAGGATCAAAGGCGGTAGGATTATGTAGCTAGATATTCCTATATCTATTTCACTAAAACTTTCTACGGTCATGGTAAATATAAAATATTTCTCCATTCTGGTTATTGCAGATCAAAGATTTTCAATAAATTGGTTCAGAAATTCTTGCTGTTGCGTTAAGGCTACCCCCCCCTCTAAAATGAATTAGTAATTCCTCTACCATCAAAATAATTGACAAAGCGGCGACCAGCAGCTCACGATGATAATCTTAAATCTATGTTTCAAATGCATGATGACTACAAACTCCTATAATAACACTAAAAACCGTTAGTCACTTGCGTAAACTGATGTTACCGATAGGTAAGTGATAGTTTAGTGCAAGTGACTGTACCGCTTTAACCGCCCCGCAATTGTTCTGACCCCAGGAAGAACAATTGCGGGGCGGTGAGCATCAGCCCACCATAATGGGCTGTGATCTGAATTCCGAAAGGTTGAGAAAGAAACCCCGATGTTTGGTCATACCATCACGAAACAATTTCCATAAGAGTGATGCCCCCATGTTGGCAAGTGTAGAATTAATAAACAAATCCTGTTTTTCCAATGCTTCTGCAAGAGAACAGCTAGGTTCGTTGTTGTCACCCTGTGATTGCAGTAGTTCTCTAAATTCATCTGTTACGTAGGGAAGATTAGATACAGTCCTAAATAGTTTGGAAGTGGGTTGCGGGATGTTTCCGATAGAGGAGAGAATGACCTGCCCTGTATGTTGTGCATTACCAATGTCCATCCAATAAAGACACTTATTAAGCTCCCAATTATTGTATTCAGTAAATCCCTCTAAAACGCTTGCAATGTCGAATCGTGCTGATGCCGTATCAACGCAACTGATAAAGATATTCGCTTTGCCTTGAATAGGAAGTGATTTCAAATTAGTTGTACTGAATTGCTCGGTTACGGCTTTCCAGTTTGTTCCAAAAAAACGATTGGTTCGGTTGATGAGTGCGACAGCTTTGGGTAGTCCAAGCTCTGCATCTGCAAAAAGTTGTCGCCCCTGATTGGCTGTAGTTATTATATCATCGTCAAATAAATTGAGTTGTAATCCTGAATGTCCTAAGGCAATAAGACTGTGGTTCATTTTTGCCAATGCCATAAGCATATTGCTTCCTGTTCCACCTGCACCAATGAGATTTACAGTAATAGGATTAGTTGGATTTATCAGGTAATTGTCTGTGTAATGTATCGCTGTTTGTGATTTCATGATAGTAGTAGTTTAAGCGTTAAACCATTTTTAATTAGGGATTTCATAGGGAATTGTTTTCGGCTATTCACCAGCTTTTGCCAGAGTTGAATGATGTTGCCCTTTACAGGGCTTTTCTCCTGTATCAAATGACTGAAATAACTGTTAAAAAAATACTGTTCCCATTGCTGCATGAATTCTTCCAGTAAGCAGTCTGCTTTTATGTTTACCGATACCGTTCCCATACAAACCTTTCCATCATCATATATATTAAAAAAAGGAGCGTGGAATAAGTCTGTCTTTTCACTGATTTCAGTAATGTTATCCAAGGCATAGAGATACAAGCTTTTTTTAGAGGCTTTCCAAAGTAAGGGTGGGATGGAAGCTACTCCATTTGGAATACTTAAACTATCGGCAAAAAATAAATCAAGCTTTTGAGCAGGGGTAAACCAAATAGCATAACCATTATGGTCGGGATTGATGTATAAAATATTTTTAGGAAGTAAGCCCGATGGTTTTAAAAAATTGCGTTGAAGCTCATCGGAGGTGTCCAAAGCTTTTGCCAATTGGTTGCTTTCTTTTACACTCAAAGGATGGGCATTGATGGGATAGCCCTTGTTGTCGATGTCGTAGCTTTCTACATAAATGCTTTTGTCGGAAGCGTCTTTTTCATAGATTACAAAGGCTTTGACAGGATGGTAAAGTGTACCGAGTGCGGTGGTTATATCTTTCATGGTATTTCATTTAAAAGAAAGCATAAATCATTGAGAAAAGGGAAAAAACGGTATTCAAAATCCAAATTGTCATTCAGATTTTGGTTTTGGGAATCAAAGATTTGTAGTAGTCTGGGTTCTTCTATTTCGGAGCATTCGTTAAATTCGTCATTTATGGCACGAGAAATGTTTTCAAATAGTACTCCTTCATTCTCTGCTATAAATGAGATATATTGTTTAGCACTTATCAGACCTTCTGATTCATCATAATCCTGATTAGATATATTTTGGAATACATTGTG
>NCET01000346.1 GCA_002280815.1 Flavobacteriales bacterium 32-34-25
TTTTCATCAACTAATTTTTCGTTTATAGTTTCGACTAATTTTTTAGAAACCATAGCCGATTTTAACTCTTCGATATAGGTATTGAACCCCATACAAAAAACATCCAATTCATCATGAGCATCTGAAATAGGCAAGTAATTAAAAAAATCTCCTGCAAAACAATTGGATATATGCTCAACAATAACTCCAGTTCTTCTCTTTTTTGATTCAATTTTTTCGGCTAAAAACAATAATTCTTCATAAACATCATCTAAACTATCTCCATGAGTTAATTGCTCCTGAAACTCATCTTGGTTTATGGAGCGAACTAAGGTTAATATTTTTTCAAGTTTAGACATCGAACTATTTTACATTGAATTGATTGTGCTATTGCTGTTTTTCTTAAAAAACGGAAAAGTAAAACAATTATTACTAATACAGTAATAAATATAAGAAATATCTTTTAAATCATGCAAGTTTTTTTGTTATTAAATTAAAAAAAATATTACATATTTATTTTAATTTCATTTTAATCCTTAATAACCAATCCTTTGCCTTTTCGACATCTGTAAAAACCTGAAAAGGCATTATAGGTTTTTTTAATTTAATATAAGTATTGAAAATAAATTTTGTTATATGAGAATTCACTAGTACAGCAACAACTTGTATATAATTTTGACCAAATCGATCAGCATAATCACGAGCTTCTTTAGTAATATTTTTTACATTCCCTAAATCGTACAACCAGTATTGCATTTCTCCATTAGAAATTTCTTCTCTTAGATTTATCAATTCTTTCATTCTCTCTACATCTACTTCTACACCTTCTTGGAATTTAGAAAACAAAATCCCATTATCTAACCAAAACGAAATAAAGTCATTTTCTTTCATGATTTTCTAATAAAAAAATTCAAAATCTAAATCACACATTATTTACTTTACAAGACTACACTCTTTTACCAATTTAAATTAAACTATATTTTATAATTAAAATTGTTAGCTTTTTTTCTTTAATTCATTAAGCCACTTAATCGCATCTTCTTTTTTAGTAAAACCTTTTAATGGAACATTAGGTTTTTTTAAATTCACAAACGTATTAATAATAAACTTTGAAATATGAGAATTTAATACTGCTGCACAGGCATACAAGTTTTCTTGCCCAAATTTATCGGCGTAATCGCGCGCTTGTTTATCATAGGATTTAACCCCGTTAAAATCATAACACCAATATTGACTCTTTCCATCTGAAATTTGATGACGTAAATCAATTATAGCTTTTATCTTTTCAATAGTAACCTCAGTTGGTTTTTTAAATTGAGAATATAGAATATCTTTTTCTATCCAAAATTTAATAAAATCATTTTCAACAGCCACCATTTTAGTTAGATCTTTTTTTTTCATCTTTTGATTTTATTTCCAGCAACCACTCAACTCCTTTTTTCCTATCGGTAAATACCTGAAAAGGAAAACCTGGTGATTTTAATTTCACATACATATTAAATATAAATTTTGTTATATGTGAATTGACAATCATTGCATTTGCATAAATAAAATCTTGACCGTATTTTTCCGCATGATCTCTTGCCTCTTTATTAAGAGAAACTATTTTTGTTCCATCCATACACCAATATTGAAATGTATTATTTGAAATTTCATGCCTTAATTCGATTAATTTAGTCATAATTTCTACATCAATTTCAATAGGTTCTTTAAGCTCATTAATTAAGATTCCATTTTCAAACCAAAATCGTGCATATTCGTTTTCTACCATCTCCATTTTTTTTACATATTTGAGTAAGAATTAATAATCTCTGAATTGTATGTATCCTGAATTTTCATGTATGCAAATGTAGGAACAGCAATTGCTCCATATTTTTGCTTCTCAAAATCCGCCGAAAACCCACAAAAAACAGTTTCTTTATCTAATTCTCTTGCTCTTTTATTAATTTGATAAACAATTTGCTGGTATATTTTATGTGATTTAATATACGCATCATTCAACCCTACAATCATAGGAGAAGAATGCAAAGGGCCATTATAAACCCAAGCCGAAGCAATAATTTCGCTTTGATCTTTTAAACGAATAAGAATAAATTCATAGTCATCACATTTAGACAAAACGCTAGTTATTTTCGATGGATAACTAAAAAAATTGAACCCAAAATTTCTAACTTTCACATTTAAAAATAACTTGTAACAGGTTTCTGCATCTTCATTCGTTAAATTATTTTTGATCGATATATCAAATAAAGATTCTTTTTTCAAGGCATAATATCTAATCCCTTCTCGTTTTTTACTTGACGGAATAGATGCCAGCATTTCACCCTCCGTATTCCAAGTTATATTTTTCAATTGCAATGAATTTGGCATATTCACCTTTACAAAACCTTCTCCTTCAAAACGTTCATGATACTGAAAACCCGAATAAAAATCTCTTAGAATAACAACAACTGATTGGGTTTCTTTTTTTATTTTTTCGACTTCGACAAAAAATTCATTCAAAGCATTTTTTACTAAAGTATGCTCACTCTTAATATACAAATGCTCACCTTCGGAAAATAAAGATCCCATGGCTAGCGTTTTTGAACATAAATAATAAGGATCCGTCTTGCGAATTTCTTCTATTTGTTTTGATACATTTTCTTGTGCTAACATATCGTCTTTATAAATAGTACTTGTGAAAAAAGTTACCAAAATTATTTCCCCATCAGCATCTTTTATTATAAGATAATAAAAATCCCAATTCTCTTCGGGTTTCTCATTATTGGAAAAAATCTCTTCCACAGCTTGCATTCCCGAATGGCTAATATTTCCTTTATCTTTAAAAATAATATCCCAATCCTCAGCATCTATATCCTGTATAGTTCTATATTGTACAACTATTAAATTAGAACTATTTATTGGGTTAATTTGAAATCCTTCCTCTTTTTTATGCAAATGAAATCCAAACTCCTCATAAACTCTTTCAACACTATCACCTTCTTCTTCGATAGCTTTAGGCAAATGATACGCCATGGCATCGGTCAACAAGTCAATATCTGCTTTTGTATTGTGGCGAGTCAGTGTAAATCGCAAACCCGATTTGTCGTTTGGAACCACTGGAAATGTAGCTGTGTTTACATAAATTCCTTCTTCTAAAATGCGATGAACAAAATTACGGGTTACTTTATTTAACCCACTTCCAATAAAATAAATAGGAAGGCGAAGAAATATTAGTGAGATTTTTTTCTTTCAATCTCATATTCATATATCTCATCAATTCTTTTAATTCTGATTGATAGGTATAAATATCATTAGATAAATGAATTTTTGCAGAAGCAATCGCCGCTCCAACATTTGCCGGGGATAATGGGTGAGAATAACTTAACGGTCCGCCAAAAATAGCTGTTCTTCGATACATTTCTGGATCGGCAAAAATAGCTGTTCCACCCACACAACCAAAACCTTTGGCAAGAGTTGATATTAAAACAATACGTTCACTAACTCCCAATCGATCGTAAATATATCCTGCTCCATTTTTACCATCCCAACTCATTCCGTGTGCATCATCAAAATACAAATGCAGTTTCGGGTATTTATCCAATAAATTTTTCAAAATAACAGTGTCAGGCAAATCACCATGCATCGAATAAACACCATCGGCCATATACCAAATACGGTTGTATTTATTGTAGTTTTCACGAATCATTTCCTCTAACATTTCATAGTTAGAATGTCTGACCATTTTAACTTCTGTCCCTTGTAATTTCATGTTTTTACAAGGAAATTGTACGCTAAAATGTACTTGTTGATCGAGTATTATTAAATCGTCTGATTTGATAATGGTAGCAATAACCGAAATATGCGTATTTGAAGTTGAAGTATAACAAATAACCTTATTACCATCAAATATTTGAGACATTAACTCTTCTAATTCCTGAATGTAAGTTGGTCGAATGTATGCTCTGGACATGGATAATTGTGTTCCAAATTTCTTAGTCAACTCTATAGAATTGGCTATCAAATCCGGATGTGTCTCTAAACCCAAATAACCACAAGTCCCGAAATTTATTAAATCCCTTCCCTTAATAGTGAATTTTTGACCATTAAAACTTTGTTCTTCAGAATTAATATGCATGATTCCCTTTTCTTTGGCAGAGGTCCATACGTTATCAACAACATCTAGGTAATTATCATGGTTTATTTTTGCCAAAATTCGTGGTTTGTTTGGTTGTTAAACTCTAGGAGTCATTAATGTCAGTATCCTCAAATTTAGAAAATAAAACAGAATAAAAAAACCAACAACAATATATGTTCGCAGAAACAAAATAATATCACAAAAAAACTATTCTTTGCTTTTACTATCTATCAATATGGTTACAGGACCATCATTAATCAAACTGACTTTCATATCAGCACCAAATTCACCAGTTTGAACTTTTTTACCCATTTCTGATTCTAATTTTCGAACAAAATTTTCATACAGCGGAATGGCAATTTCAGGTTTGGATGCCTTTATATACGAAGGTCTATTTCCTTTTTTTGTGCCAGCATGAAGTGTAAACTGACTCACAACAATAATATCACCATCAATATCCTGAACAGATAGATTCATCACATTATTTTCATCACCAAAAATGCGAATCTTAGCAATTTTAGCAACCAACCAATCGATATCTTCTTGCGCATCGGCATCTTCGATACCTACAAGAACCAACAATCCTTTTTCGATTGAAGCAACAACTTTATTTTCGATAGTAACTGAAGCTTCAGAAACCCTTTGAATAACAACTCTCATTAGCCTCTTAATTCATCGCTTTGTTTTCGATCTTCATCGTAAATGTCAGTACGATAATGTTCGTCATCTCCTTCCAATAACCAAAAGACAAATCATACATTTCGGCAAAAGTAGTGGTATGCTGTCCTTGCTTACTGGCTTCCGAAATTTGTTTTGTTTTTAGATCTAAGGTTGGCTCTAATGCATTCACCAAAGTAGATTTCCCTACTCCAGAATGTCCAGAGAACATACTTACCTTATCAATCATTAACTCTCTTAATTCCTCAACTCCTTTCTTTTCGGTTGAAGAAACGCGAAGGCATTTATATCCAATATTTTGATACACATGTTGCATATACAACTGTTCATCAAGAGTATCTTCATCAAAAGTATCAATTTTATTAAAAACCAAAATAGTTTCAATTCCGTAAGCCTCAGCAGTAACTAAAAATCGGTCAATAAAATTAAAAGTCGTTGGTTAAGCCTCAGCAGTAACTAAAAATCGGTCAATAAAATTAAAAGTCGTTGGTGGATTATTTACTGTAATTAACAAAAAAACACAGTCAATATTAGCCGCAATAATGTGCATTTGATGCGATAAATTCACTGATTTTCGAACAATATAATTCTTTCTTTCGTGGATATTATGAATTGTTCCTGTAACAATATCTGAGGATTCATCCAATTCATAATCTACCACATCGCCCACAGCAATAGGATTTGTACTTTTTATTCCTTTGATGCGAAACTTCCCTTTCATACGGCATTCCATAAAATCGCCTTGTTCTGATTTTACGGTGTACCAACTCCCTGTAGATTTATAAACGATTCCTGTCATACTGCAAAGATAATTTTTTGTTTAAAGTTATTGACCATTCGTTAAAAATAAAAAATCCCTTCAACTTTTATAAAGTCAAAGGGATTTCTACTTTTATAAATTAAAAATACTGTACCTAATTAGTATTTATAACCAATACCTTTTTTGATAGCTTGAGATCCACCTAATTGATTAGAATTAAAGCCAACTGTTGCTTTATCAGCAGTCATTAATATAAATGGACAACCTACAATTGCAGCTGCTTTTTTCAGTTTCATTTCTGCTTTTTTATCGGCTGTATTCCCAGTATGATAATTAATCAAACCCGTTTTACCTCTAACTTCTTCTCCTTTTTTAAGACCAGCCGCATATCCTTTATCTTCTAAAATAACTACTTTCTCCCAATCATCCTCTCCTTTAACTTCAATTTTATCTGTAATATTCTCGACACGACCACTTTTTCCATAAACAATTTTTTCAACTGCATATTTACTTAAAGTATTCTCTGCATCTTCCCCGTCATATTTAAAGATAATTGTATATTCTTCAAGTTTTACAACTTTTCCATTTACACTTTCTCCATTATGCTTCGTAATCACGTCACTCTGAGCATTTGCAACATTCAAACCTAAAATCAAGGCACCGACTAGTAAAATTTTTTTCATAGTTATTTTTTAATTATTTGACAATGCAATGATATAAAAAAAACCTACAATTTCTTGTAGGTTTTTTATAAAATAATAATCAAAAATCAATTATCCGTTGATAATTTTTTCTTGGTGCTCAATGCTTTCTTGGTGAATTGATTTGAACAATTTAGTGATAAATTCTTCTGACAATCCTTTTTTAGAACCTTCTGCAACCATTTTCTCTTGGATTTCATTCCAACGGTTGTTTTGCAAAACAGCTACATTGTTTTCTTTTTTCACTTGACCAATTTCGTCAGCAACTTTCATTCTTTTTCCTAAAAGATCTAACAAATTAGCATCTAAAACATCGATATTAGCTCTTAATTTAGCCATTTTGTTTTCGAAATCAGGAGTATCTCCGCTTACTTTTCTAATTTTTAAGTCTTTCAGGATTTGTTTCAATGCATCCGGAGTAACTTGTTGAGCAGCATCAGACCAAGCATTATCTGGATCAATATGCGTTTCGATAATCATACCATCATAGTTCAAATCTAAAGCTTCTTGAGTTACTTCAAGAATCATGTTACGGTTTCCTGTAATGTGAGATGGATCGATGATTAATGGTAAATCAGGGAATTTATTTTGCAATTCGATAGCAATTTGCCATTCTGGAATGTTTCTGTATTTAGTTTTCTCATAAGTAGAGAAACCTCTGTGGATTACTCCTAAATTCTTGATACCTGCCATGTGTAAACGCTCAACACCACCAAGCCATAAAGCCATATCTGGGTTAACTGGATTTTTAACCAATACAATTTTATCAGTTCCGGCTAATGTATCTGCAATTTCCTGAACTGCAAATGGATTTGCCGTTGTACGAGCTCCAACCCATAATACATCGATATCATATTCTAAAGCTAATTTACAGTGAGCAGCAGTAGCAACCTCAGTTCCCATCAACAATCCTGTTTCTTCTTTAGCTTTTTTCAACCATTTTAATCCTATTTCTCCAATTCCTTCAAATCCTCCCGGA
>NCET01000592.1 GCA_002280815.1 Flavobacteriales bacterium 32-34-25
AGAATACCTTCATGTTATTATGTTAGGATTAGCTGTTTTTGCGTTGATTATCTCTCTTGGAGGTATGAAAGTAGTGGCTTATACTGATGTTATTCAGGTGGCAGTATTGATTATTGGAGGTTTAGTTACTTCTTATATCGCTTTAACTACAGTGGGAGAATATTTTGGTGTTGGTAAAGATGCTATCGCAGGATTTAATGTCTTGATGGAAAAAGCACCTGAGCATTTCAAAATGATTATTCCTAGACCAACAGCTACTTCTACACAATTAGAAATTGATAAATACCTTACTTTCCCTGGAATGTTATCTTATTTAGCAGGTATTTGGATCATCAACTTAAACTATTGGGGATGTAACCAATATATCACACAAAGAGCTTTGGGTGCTGATTTACAAACGGCTCGTACAGGGATTTTGTTTGCTGGTATGTTGAAATTATTAATGCCAGTAATTGTAATGTTGCCTGGTATTGCTGCATACGTTTTATACGAAGGAGGACATTTACCTCAATTAGTTGGAGGAAAAGATGGCGCTTATTCAGCGATGTTAACTTTCTTGCCAACAGGATTAAAAGGATTGTCAGTTGCGGCTTTGACTGCTGCTCAGGGATTTTGTTTGCAGGTATGTTGAAATTATTAATGCCTGTAATTGTAATGTTACCTGGTATTGCAGCTTACGTTTTGTACGAAGGAGGACATTTACCTCAATTAGTAGGAGGAAAAGATGGAGCTTATTCAGCGATGTTAACTTTCTTGCCAACAGGATTAAAAGGATTGTCAGTTGCGGCTTTGACAGCTGCGATTGTGGCTTCGTTAGCGGGTAAAGTAAACAGTATTTCTACAATTTACACTTTAGACGTTCATGCAAAATACATTCAAAAAGATGCTTCAGACAGAGCTCAGGTGAATATCGGAAGATATGCCGTTTTTGCTTCTATGGTTCTTGCAGTATTGTTTACTTGGAATGATGTTTTAGGAATTGGTGGAGTTGGAGGATTTACTTATATCCAAAAGTACACAGGATTTATTAGCCCA
>NCET01000347.1 GCA_002280815.1 Flavobacteriales bacterium 32-34-25
AGTTAGGGTTTCTACCCGCAGAGGAGAGGGAATTTTTCCGGCTAATATTGTAGAAACCATTCGGGAAGACACCGTTTTTATTCCGTACCACTGGTCTGGGAAAAAATCGGCAAACCAGTTAACTCCGGGCACATTAGATCCTATTTCTAAAATACCTGAATTTAAAGTTTGTGCCTGTCATTTGGAACCACTTAATGAAATTGCTCCGCCTTCAAGTGAATCAACGGCTTATGCAAGTGTTTAATCTATAAAGAAAAAAGTAAATGAACTATACCAGTTTTAATAAAAACGAAGAGTTTTTTGTAGATATGCAACGTTGCATTGGCTGTAAAGCCTGCGAATTAGCTTGTGCTGAGTGCGAAACAAACGGTCAGGAATCGATGATCCATGTTAATTACGTAGATCGTGCAGCAACGGTTCAAACTACCGTTCAGGTGTGTATGCATTGCGATGATCCTGTTTGTGCTAATGTTTGTCCGGCTGATGCTATTTCGAAAGACGAATTCGGAATTGTTCACACCGCTAATACCGAAAGGTGTATTGGTTGTTCGAATTGTGTTATGGCTTGTCCTTTTGGTGTACCCAAAAAAGAAGAGAATTACGATTTGATGATGAAATGCACGATGTGTTATGACAGAACCAGTGTGGGTAAGAAGCCGATGTGTGCCACAGTTTGCCCAAGTGGAGCCTTGTTTTATGGTACCAAAGATGAAATTCAGGAAATGCGTCCGAATAGTACCCCCGTAAATACTTTCTTTTTTGGAAAAGAAGTGGTGAATACCAAAGTGAATATCATGATGTCAAAAGGCAGTACGGAATTGATTATATATTAAGAAGTTAGAAGTTAGGAGTGGGAAGTTAGGAGATGGAAGTTAGGAGATGGAAGTTAGACGTATAAAATTTTTTCCACCCTTTAGGGAGGGGAAAGAAAAAATTAGAACATAAAGAAGTTAGAAGTTAGAAGTGGGAAGTTAGGAGTTGGAAGTTAGACGTATAAAATTTTTTCCACCCTTTAGGGAGGGGAAAGAAAAAAATTAGAACATAAAGAGGTTAGAAGTTAGAAGTGTCTCAACTTGAAAGCTAAAACCTGAAATCAGAAATACAAACTTTTTACAACATAAAAATGTCTAAAAAAGAAGAGAATTTAAATAAAAACTGGAAGAAAGATTTTCCAATTGAAAAACAACAGGCAACAAATGTAAGCCGTCGTGATTTTGCTAAATTTCTAACGTTGGTTTCCGGAGGATTGATGGTAGGAAGTGGTTTAGTTACCGCTAAAGCTTATATGTATCCCAAAGAAGAAATGGCGGGAGAGCATTTTGTTTGTAAAAAAGAAGAAGTGCCCGTAGGCGGGACACGTGCTTTTGTTATTGAAGGAAGTACAATCCCTTATATTTTAATTCATCTGGAAACTGGCGAGTTTAAAGCGTATGAACAGAAATGTACCCACCTTTCCTGTTCGGTTTTTTACAAGCCAGGAACCGGAATTATTCATTGTCCTTGTCATGAAGGTTCTTTTGATGCTAAAACAGGAAATGTATTAGCCGGTCCGCCTCCAAGAGCTTTACCAAAATTAGATGTTTTTTTCAAAGAAAATGCCGTGTATGTAAGAGCAGCCCAAGAAGAGAAAATAGGATAAGTTAAAAAATAGCGTAATTATGAGTAATTTTAGAAGAAGCCAAAATCAGTCTAATCCCAATAAGTTAAATGCGATTCTTTCGACTGTGATATTCATATTGATTCTGAATGTCACTATTCAAATCTGGCTGTTGTATGCCGCTTTAAATAATGCTTTGGATAATAATAAAGAGATTCTTATTCCGGCTTTTGTAGGTTCACTGATATTATTTCTGATAGGGCTTGGTCTGTTGTATTACTTACCAATTGGAAATCTGAAACAAAAGCAATTATAAATAAATTTATTTACAGTTATAGATTAATAGATTAGCACTTTTTGAAAGCGAAAGAGCAATGAAAGTTTATTCTATGAAGTATGTGCTTTGTTTTAACTTACTGTAAATAATTACAACCACCGGGTTCTTATATCTTAAGTTATAAAATTGCGAATTGTTATTTAATAGGTTCCTATATCTTAAAATTGAAATCTAAAAATATAGATCAAAGAAAAGAGTTTCAGGACAAAGCAAGACACTTTTTTATTAAAGCTATTGAAAATAAAGAATATTCGAACTCAATTGAAATTGCTTCTATAAATTACTTGATTGCCGAATTATATCGACGAACAGCCGATTTTGAAAACGCCATAAAATACTATGATGTAGTAATTAATAGTCTTAATTGGAAAAACCAGTCAAATTGACCATCCTATTCCAGTGCAAATTGACCACCAGTTTCGGAGCAAACTGACCACCACTTTCCAGTTCAAATTGACCACCTAATTTTGGGGTACAATTGATCATCAAAAACTACTTACTTTTTCATGTTGTTAGCACCATACATTCGTTAAAAAAAGACGGATTATGGCAAACAAAATAACAGACATGAGTAAAATTAGAAAAGCAATTAAGTTCTACTGTAACGGAAAAAGTAAGTTATTCATAAGTAAGTACTTATCTCTTTCTAGAAATACGGTAAAGAAGTATATTTCTTTATTTGAAGTGCTAGGATTAAGTTTTGAAGTAATTAGTGAAAAAACTGATGCTGAGTTAGAACTTTTGTTCTCACACACTACCGTGGAATCAATCAGTCCCAAACTGCAGACACTCCATAATTTTTTCCCTAAAATGGAGCGTGAACTAAAAAAAGTTGGCGTTACCGTACAACATATGTGGGAACAATATGTTGGTATAAACCCTGATGGTTACAGGAGTTCGCAATTTGCCCATCACTACAAAGTATGGAGTAAACGGGTCAATCCAGTAATGCATATGAATCATAAAGCCGGTGATAAAATGTATGTGGATTATGCCGGAAAAACACTCTCCATTATTGACAAAGACACGGGTGAAATCAAAGAAGTGCAGTTTTTTGTAGCCATATTGGGAGCCAGTCAATACACCTATGCCGAAGCTTCCATAAGCCAGCAAAAGGAAGATTTTGTCACTTCGGTAGAAAATGCCATGCGCTTTTTTGAAGGCACTCCTGCGGCAATTGTCCCTGATAATTTAAAATCTGCAGTAATAAAA
>NCET01000593.1 GCA_002280815.1 Flavobacteriales bacterium 32-34-25
TTATTTATTTTAGGGTTTGTAATTATCATCCTATTTAAACTAATTGATGATAACATATTCTATTTTAAATCTGTTTTTTCAGTTAGACTTTTTCCTAACAGATTAACAATGTCTTTTTCTCTTTCTTTTGGAAAAACTTTTAGCAAAGTTACCTTTCCTTTTTCCAGTTGCACTTCAACAGTAGTGTTTTTTGGTGCATGCAATTTAAAATGTACATCCCAGCTTGCTGGCCAGGCGGGAAAAATATAAATGGTATCCCCATTAGTCTGCAACAACATTTCCTGCATACCTATCATACCGCTTCCTCCCCAGTTGTGATCCGGAACCCAGTCAAATCCGGGTCCCCAAAAAGCAGGGAATCGCCTATCGGAATTAGCCATTTTTAGCAAATTATATTTTGCTGCTTCTTCTGTTAATCCTAAACGAGCCGCAAAAATATTATCTTGTTTCCACCCAATATGACTTCTGAATTTTAAAGCATCCGTATCGTATTTCCAAGTATTTATGGCTGTTTCCAAATCGGGTTTTCCAAGCCCGTAAATTTTCCACGGATAAACAGGATACAATTGTGGCACTTCAGTATTATTGATTCGTTCCAAATGCTTTTAAATATTCTAAATCCTCTTTTAATAATTCGTTTTCCGATAGTAACAAAAACTGTTCCGAAATTACCTTTAAAGCTGAAATTGTGCTATTCGCATTATTCGTCATTTTATAAGTTTCAGCAGCTGAACCCGGAAACAAAACCAAATGACCGTTGCCATCCAATGCTTTTCGGCCTCTGTTTTTAGCTAAATATTGATAATGCTCATCAAAAAATCGCAAACAACTCATAATAAACGGATTGTATTTTCGAATATCTTCACCCGCATATTGCTTTTGTTGCAACATCATCTGGCAAAACTCTAACACCGTATCCCACTCATATTCTAACCAGGCATTGTATTCCATTCCGGGATCATAATCCGCTGGACGTTTCCACTCGTATTCGGCAGGATTAGGTAATCCAAAATTTTCCAATTGTTCCGTAAAAGAAGCTCCGCCGTGTTTCCAA
>NCET01000348.1 GCA_002280815.1 Flavobacteriales bacterium 32-34-25
TTTAGAAATAGCAACTTTTGATATCAAAGAACAGTCACAAACTGCTTTTACAGCTGCTTTTCAAGAAGCAAAATTAGTCGTTTCAAAATCCAAAGGATTTCTTGGATTGGAATGCCAACATTGTATCGAAATACCAACAAAATTTGTTGTCTTGATACATTGGGAAACACTTGAAGATCACACTATCGGGTTTAGAGAATCGGACTTATTTGTTCAATGGCGAGCACTTTTATCTCCTCATTTTCAAAATCCTCCTGTTGCTGAACATTTTGAAATTATCACTAAAATATAAATTACACATTACTTAAAAGAAAACATAATGAAAAGAATAATTAAAGAAGGAATCGCTTTATTTGAAGCAGAAACTAACGATAAAAAAGTAAGAGAGATTGTTGAAAACCTTATCGAACAGGTAAAAAAAGATGGTGATAAAGCCCTATTTGAATTATCTGAAAAATTCGACAAATGGTCACCGGAAACCTTCCGTCTTTCAGCTGATGCAATTCAAGAAATTATCAGCACTGTTCCTGAACAAGTAATCGAAGACATCAAATTTGCGCAGGCTCAGGTTAGAAACTTTGCTCAACACCAAAAAGATTCAATGCATGATATTGAAGTAGAAACGCTTCCTGGTGTTTTCCTAGGGCATAAAAATGTGCCTGTAAACAGCGTAGGTTGTTACATTCCCGGAGGTCGTTATCCAATGGTAGCCTCAGCACACATGAGTGTTTTAACTGCAAAGGTAGCGGGTGTAAAACGTGTAATTGCCTGTACACCTCCTATCAACGGAAAAATTCCCGCTGCCACTATCGCTGCGATGGCTATGGCTGGTGCTGATGAAATTTATATCCTTGGTGGAGTTCAGGCTATTGCCGCTATGGCTCTGGGAACTGAATCTATTGAAAGCGTAGACATGATTGTAGGGCCTGGTAATTCTTATGTGGCTGAAGCCAAAAGACAATTATTCGGAAAAATTGGAATCGATTTATTGGCTGGACCAACAGAAACTTTGGTAATTGCCGATGAAACTTCTGACGCTGAAATTTGTGCAGTAGATTTATTGGGACAAGCAGAACACGGCCCAACATCTCCTTCTATTTTATTGACCAATTCAGAAAAATTAGCTTACGAAACAATAGCAGAAATAGAAAGACAATTAAAAGTATTACCTACAGCCGATGTGGCTAGTATTGCCTGGAAAGATTATGGTCAAATTATTTTAGTGGATACTGTTGACGAAATGGTAGCCGAAGCTGACCGAATTGCAAGCGAACACGTTCAGGTTATGACTGCTGATCCAAGATACTTTCTTAAAAACATGACTAATTATGGTGCTTTGTTTTTAGGAAAATATACTAATGTGGCTTACGGTGATAAAGTTATTGGAACAAACCACACCTTACCTACAAAACACGGCGCTAAATATACCGGTGGTTTATGGGTTGGTAAATTTTTAAAAACCTGTTCTTACCAAGAAATCAGAACTCCTGAAGCAAGTGCGATGATTGGAGAATATTGCTCTCGTTTGTGCGAAATTGAAAATTTCTACGGACACAAAGAGCAAGCTGATATTCGCGTTAGAAGATATGGTTCTAAAGAAGTTGAAGTAAAATAATTCTTTATTTTTTCCTCACATTAAAAAAACAAAACGATGCGTAAAACGGCAGTAATCACAGGAGGTTCAGGTGAGATTGGTTCGGCAATCAGTCGGAAATTTGCAGAAAACGGATACGATGTAATCATATCCTACAACTCTAATTCCAAAAGAGCAACCGAATTCATTGCTACTTTACCAAAAGGAAACCATACTGCTTTTCATGCTCCAACAACTGATTCGGAAAAGCTAAAAGCCTTTAGTGATTTTGTTAAAGACAAATACGGAAAAATAGATGTTTTAGTAAATAATGCAGGAATTACAACCCCGGTAGCTCACGAAAATCTTGATGACTTGACCGATGAATGGATTGACAAAATCATGCAGACTAATTTTAGAGGTTCTTTTGCTATGGTGAGAGCTTTTAAAGATTTGCTGGAAAAATCCACTGAAGACACGGCGCTCATCGTCAATATTTCCTCCATTGCCGGAATTTTTGGCATCGGTAGTAATGTGGCTTATTGCGCTTCAAAAGCCGCTTTAGATTCCATGACCCGTTCATTAGCAAGGGCTTTAGCGCCAAAAATAAGAGTCGTATCTGTATCTCCCGGTTTTGTTGAAGGCGAATATACTTCGAATATAGATCCTTTGTTTTTAAAAAACCAAAAAGACAATACCCCACTGGGACGATTTGCTTTGGGTGAAGATGTTGCCAATGCCGTTTTATCAACCGCCACTCTATTGAAATTTTCAACAGGAACAATTATAACAGTGGATGGAGGAAGTGGATGGAGGAAGACTTTTGAAATAATAATTAAATATTAATGTCCACTAAGCGGACTTAAAAAAATAGGCCACAGATAACACGGATTGAACAGATAAAAACGGATTTTTCATAGCTCTTTGTAAATTACAATCTGCGATAATCCGTTAAAATCAGCTTCATCTGTGTGCCATTCTTAATAATTGGCACAAGAAACGGATATTCATATAACTAAATTAAAAATATAAAAGATGAAAATAATAGATTTATCAGTAACTATATCAGAAGAAATAAAAGAGCCGTTACCAACCACAATCATCTATGAAGACCATAAGGAAGGGGCTAAAAAAATGGGAGGAAAACTTTTTGAAGGCTTGACCGATGTTTTCATCGAAAATAATGGTCCTGCTGGAGAATTACTTACCGTTACCAGTCATTGTGGTACGCACGTAGATGCGCCTTATCATTATTTCCCAACTTGTGAAGGGAAACCTTCACGTACTATTGACGGTTTTTCCATGACGGTGTGGTTTTAGATTTCACCGACAAACCGGATGGTTACATGTTTGAACCCGAAGATTTGATCGAAAAATTAGCAGCCATCAATTACACCCTAAAACCTTTTGACATTGTTCTTATCCGTTGTGATGCTGACAAACGCATTCACAATGACGACTTTGTACGTATCCATGTGGGCGCTTCCGCAAAAGCAACGCACTGGCTTATTGACCAAGGGATAAAAGTAATGGGAACTGACGGATGGGGATGGGATATTCCATTGCACATTCAGGCAGAAGATTACCGAAACAATCCGCGTCAGGGAATTATCTGGCAAGCTCATTATGTAGGGATTGAAAAAGAATATTGTCAAATTGAAAAATTAGCTAATCTGAAAGCCTTACCTCCTTTTGGATTTAAAGTGGCTTGTTTTCCTGCAAAAATCAAAGGAGCAAGTGCTGGCTGGACAAGAGCGGTGGCTATAATAGAATAAATTTCAACTCGTTTGATGGAAATTATCAAAAACGTCAGTTCGAGTGTTTTTTGCGTAATGAAATGAAGCAAAAAATGTATCGAGAATCGTTTTTGATAATAAATTTTCTTGTTCTCGATACCATCCCGTACAAAAAACAGGATTACTACCAATGACATTTTTATTAAATATGAAATTATGGTTTACTAATTTTCTTTTTTGCTTGATCAAAAAAGAAACAAAAAAATCAAGTCTTACGCTTCCTCGTCGGTCAAATTAGTTTTCGAATACTAAAAGAAAATAACTCGTTTTCTTTTTACGTATTCTTCAAACATTTGACACTCGACTGCGAAAGCTAAGGACAACCAGAACATCAGAAACAACCACAATTTAATTCATAATTGACAAAACATAAACGTCATTTTTATTGCTTTTTTTTAGAATAAAAATTAGACCTCGAACTGACGAAAATTTATTATCAAAAAAAACAATTTCACTCAACGAGATAAAAATACATTTCTTTGAAAGTGTATCAAGAATCTAAAAAAGAAATTTTGGCGATTCTTGGTACATTTTTTTTCTACTTCTTTTTCGATTTTAAGTAATCATTTTGAATATGTAGGTTCAACAGATAATTTTTGTAAATTTATAATAGTATACTAATAAAAGTAAAATTTCAAAATGTCTAATAAAGAATATATCCCAACGCTGATTCCATCCGAAATGGATCGTTTTCATGCTGATAACACCAACTGGACTCCAAATATTCCAAACACCATTAATAGGGAATATCATATCAATAAATTAGATATTATCACCCAAAAATCTTCTTTCCAAGTACTACCCCATCGTAAAACAGTACATGATTTTATCTTTTTGAAAAAAGGAAATTCCATAAGAAGTAAAGGTTTGAATAAATATGAATTTGGTGCTTCTTCTATATTTTTACTACCAGCTTATCAAATCACACAACACGAAATGATTAGTGATGATGCAGAAGGATTTTATTGTCATTTTGACGAAAAGATTTTTGAATTCTTACCTAAAAATTATCTGAGTGAACAATTTTCGTTTTTCCAATTTCAATCCAATCCTGTAATTCAGCTATCTGAAGGAACATTAAACAACATAGAGTTTATTTTGAATAGGATGTCAGAAATTTACTCAACTGGAAATCCCGAAAATAAAAACCTTATCGCTTATCATTTATTAGTGATTTTTGAAGAACTAAAAAAAGAATTACCATTTCAGGATAAGAAAACAAAAAATTCTTTTTTTGACATAACCGAACGTTACAAAAACAAGTTGAGCCAGCATATTTACAAATACCAAAACATATCTGATTACGCTAATTTACTGAATATTACACCCAACTATTTAAACAAATGTGTAAAAACATGTACCAATAAAACAGCACAGGATTTGCTAAAAGAAATGATTATTCTGGAAGCCAAAACATTATTAAAATATTCCGATTTACACATTTCAGAAATCGCCATCAAACTCTGTGACCAAAACCCGAGTAACTTTGCGCGTTTTTTCAAAAAACAAACAGGACTCACACCAATGGAATACCTGCAAAAGTATTGATTTTGAATAGTTATACCACTTTTTTGATTCACAAATATTTTTAAATAATCTCAAATTTGTATATTAAAATTTACGATATGTATTTTTTATACGGCATTATTTAATTATTTATCAAAATCTAAAAACATCACTTACACCAACAATCAAAGTGAAATTTGGATTATGGAGCGACAGAAAAAATCAAAATATAAAAAAACATGAAAAAAATCACAGGAATTGCTTCCCTACTTTCTTTACTGCTCCTCTGCAATAGCGGTTATGCACAAGACAAAAACAATACTTTATTAAAGGATTTCAACAATCCGCCCGCTTCGGCTAAACCCAGAGTTTGGTGGCATTGGATGAATGGTAATATTTCTAAAGACGGTATTGCTAAGGATTTAGCTTGGATGAATCGCATTGGAATTGGTGGTTTTATGAACTTTGATGCTGCCATGATGACTCCACAAATCGTATCCAAAAGATTAACTTACATGGATCCCGAATGGAAAGATGCTTTTAAATTCACTACTAAACTAGCCGATTCATTACATCTGGAAATGGCTATTGCGGGTTCTCCGGGTTGGAGCGAAAGCGGTGGTTCCTGGGTTCCTGCCAAAGATGGTATGAAAAAATTGGTCTGGAATCAAATCAATATTAAAGGAGAGCAAAAATTCACTGGTGCTTTACCTAATGCAATAAAAACAACAGGAACTTTTCAAAACATTCCATTTTTTGACGCCCTAGCTGATGCTTCACATGCAGTAACTCCACCAGAATACTATCAGGACATAGCAGTAATGGCTTATAAATTGCCTGAAACCGATAAAACCTTAACCGAACTAAAAGCTAAGATAACTTCCAGTGCCGGTAATTTTAATCTAACACAGCTGACGGATGGTAATCTTGGTATAACTAATCTTTTACCAGCTACCACAAACGGCGAAAATGCCTGGATTCAATTTGCATTTGACAAACCACAAACCATTAAAGCCATAACCGTTGTAGGCGGTGGCGATAAAGGTCCTTTTGGAATGTTTGGAGACAAAGCTGACACCCGTAGTATTCAAACCAGTGATGACGGTGTAAATTTCAAACAAATTTCATTCATTCCTGCTGGTGCTGTTTTGCAGCAAACCATAACAATTCCTGCAACTACGGCTAAATATTTCAGAGTTACTTTCAAAAACCCACCTCCACCATTTAGCCTTGCTGCCATGATGGGACAAGATACTGGTGCACCAAAACCTTCCCCTGGAACAGAAATTGCCGAAATTGTATTACACACCGAAACACGAATTGATCGATTTGAAGAAAAAGCAGCCTTTGCTCCTGCCAGTAACGTAAATCTAAAAGGAACTCCAAGCACCCCTAATGGAATAGCCCTAACTGACGTAATCGATTTGACTGATAAAGTTTCGAAAGAAGGAATTTTAAATTGGACAGCTCCAAAAGGCAATTGGACTATTGTACGCTTTGGTTATTCTTTAATCGGAATTACGAATCATCCTGCATCACCAGAAGCTACCGGATTAGAAGTAGATAAATTAGATGCTGTAGCGGTAAGAGCTTATTTTGAAAACTATTTAGACCAATACAAAAGCGCCACTGCCGGATTAATGGGAGATAGAGGCGGCTTACAATACATGGTTACCGATAGTTGGGAAGCCGGAGCACAAAACTGGACTGCTAATTTACCAGCCGAATTTGCAAAAAGACGTGGCTATAACTTACTTCCCTGGATGCCCGTATTAGCGGCATGAAACGCTATTCTGAATCACATGAAAACGGAAGAGCTCTTATTGCTGATGGTATGGAAGTAAAACGCACCGCTGCTGTTCCTATGTCGGCAATGTGGACTCCGGGTGGACTGTCTGCTGGTAGTATTTTGCACGAAGCTGACATTCGTGAATCCGCATCAGTTGCTCATATTTATGGTCAAAATTTAGTTGCTGCCGAATCATTGACTGCTATGGGGAATTCCTTTGGTTATTCACCGGAAATCTTAAAACCAACAGCGGATATGGAATTAGCGAGTGGCTTGAACCGTTTTGTAATCCACACTTCAGTACACCAACCTACAGATGATAAATTCCCTGGTTTAGGATTAGGGCCTTTCGGCCAATGGTTTACACGTCACGAAACCTGGGCTGAACAAGCTAAGTCCTGGACGGAATATTTAGCCAGAAGTTCGTACTTACTACAACAAGGTAAATTTGTAGCCGATGTTATTTATTATTATGGAGAAGACAACAATATCACTTCTCTTTTTAAGACGAAATTACCAGAAGTTCCTGAAGCTTACAATTATGACTTTGTAAATGCCGATGCATTAATCAATGTACTTGCTGTTTCAAATGGGCAAATTGTAACGCCAAGTGGAATGCAGTATAGAATTTTAGCTTTGGATAAAAACAGTCAACAGATGACTTTAAAAGTAGCTAAAAAAATAAAAGAATTGGTCGAAGCCGGTGCTATTGTAGTAGGACCAAAACCCATTAACACTCCTAGTTTGACTGATGATAAAACAGCATTTAATTCGATTATAAATGAATTATGGGAAGCTGAAAATACAGCGAAAACTATTGGAAAAGGAATAGTATATACTGGGCAAAGCATTCAGGAAGTTTTGAATAAAACGAATATTGCTCCCGATTTTGAATACACTAAACCACAGCCTGATACTAAATTATTGTATGTTCACCGTACTTTACCTGAACAGGAAATCTATTGGATAAACAACAGAAACAATAGAGTTGAAAACCTGGAAGCTACTTTTAGAGTTTCAGGAAAGTCAGTTGAAATTTGGCATCCAGATACAGGAAAAACAGAAGCCGCTTCTTATTCGTTTGCAAATGGTGTCACAAAAGTTGCTTTACACTTAGAACCTAATGATGCTGTATTTGTAGTTTTTGGTGAAAACACAACTCAAACAACTCATGTTGTTCCAACTCCAACAGAAACCAAAATGAAATTGGAACTTGAGTTTCCAAAAAGAACGTGGCGCTCCTGAAGCTATTACGATTGACAAATTAACTTCCTGGACAGAAAACGCAGCAGAAGGTGTTAAATATTTTTCTGGAACCGGAACTTATTCTAAAACCATTGAAGCTCCAAAAAGCTGGTTCAAAAAAGGAACTCAATTATGGATTGACTTAGGAGAAGTAAAAAATCTGGCAGAAGTAATCGTTAATGGAAAATCATTAGGAGTCGTTTGGAAAAAACCATTTAGAGTCAACGTGAGTGAGGTATTAAAATCAGGTAAAAATACCCTGGAAATAAAAGTAACTAATCTTTGGGTTAACAGACTTATTGGCGACGAACAAGCTAATGCTAAAAAGATTACCTATACCACCATGCCATTTTACAAAGCAACTTCACCTCTACTCCCTTCCGGTTTATTAAGTGAAGTAAGCATTTTGTCTATAAAGTAGACCGTATTAAAAATAGTTTTTAGTTTTTGTTTAAAAAAGGGTAAATCCAATTAATTAGGATTCGCCTTTTTTTTTGCAACAAACAAAAAAAGGACATTCTAATTTTCTATTTTATCATATTTATTTTAACAAAAAAAGACCTAATTTTATTATAGATTATAATTATTTAACGAAATCATATCAACTACAGAGCAAATTATAATTTAGGAGAGAATTTATTTTGAATAGATTATATAAACTTCATAAAAGTAAAAAATACATTTAACAAATAGTGTAATTCAGAACTGCCGTTATTTATAACAGAACAAGAGTCAGAATCCGAAATCAAAACCATAAAAAAACATAAAACCATAAAAAACAAACAATTATCAACAACTAAACTAAAAAAAGACAAACTTATCCAATCCAACCATTTTAATAGAATCTGTTTATATATAGTATTTTCTAATACCTATTCAAAACAAACTCAAAACTGTGGATGCGATTAAAAACACAACTTCTTTTTCTACTCTTTTAACTAAAAGTATTGATTTTGAATAGTTACGGCCTTTTTTTGATTAACTAAATCGTTATTTAATCCCCAATTTTGTCTTGTAGATTTTACGATATACATATTTAATCAAACCAAAAAAAACTAATCTAATTAAAAAAAGTGCAATTTTATGAAAACATCACAATTCATTAGGATTCTAATCCTTACCATCAGCACCAGTCTCTTTAGCATAAGCATCTATGCCCAAGAAGGAAAAATCCAAGGAAAAGTATCCGACTCAGGTGGAATGGGATTAGCAGGAACTTCAATAACTATCGAAGGAACTAATAAAGCTCAAAATACAGATGTAGACGGAAACTTTACTTTAACGGGAATAAAAAACGGAACCTATCAAATTGTAGTTTCGTTTATTGGATTTAAAACACAAAAACTAAGCGTTAAAGTACCTCAATCAGCACCATTAAAAATCACTTTAGCCGATGATCAGGCAGTACTTGATGAAGTAGTTGTAACGGGTGTATTTGACAAACGTACTCGTTTACAATCCTCTGTAGCTATTTCTTCTATCAGTGCCAAACAAATGGAAAGAACTGCAGCAACCAGTGCGGGTGATTTATTAAAAAATGTTCCTGGTGTCTATGTAAACCAAGCCAGAGGAGAAATACAAAATACAGTTTATTCCAGAGGTATTTCGGCTGGTTCTATTGACAATGCTAATGGATATTATTATGTATCCATGCAAGAAGACGGTTTACCTGTAACTAACCTGAATCTAGGAGTAGATTACTACCTGAGAGCCGATGCTGGAACAGCAAAAGTAGAAGCCGTAAAAGGAGGAACAGCTTCTATCTTAGGAGCCAATGCACCTGG
>NCET01000349.1 GCA_002280815.1 Flavobacteriales bacterium 32-34-25
GAAAAAGAATTACGAGGTCCTTTCCATCAATTTTGTTCTGGCGATACGATAGAATGGTTTGAAAAACACGAAGTAGAACTAAAAATTGAAGAAGATGGCAGAATGTTTCCTGTTTCAAATTCGTCTCAAACTATTATTGATTGTTTTCTAAAAGCGACACAAAAATTAGGCATCAGCGTACTAACAGGACAAGCAGTACAATCAATTTTTAAAAAAGAAAATCATTGGAAAATTGAAACTCAAAATGAGAATTATTTGGTTGGAAAACTCATTCTGGCAACGGGTAGTAATCCAAAAATTTGGGAAATGCTACAACAGCAAGGTCATGCAATTGTAAATCCGGTTCCTTCCTTGTTTACGTTCAATATCAAAGATGCTCGAATTAAGGAATTACCTGGAGTTGCCACACAAGTTTCTGTGAAAGTAAAAGACAGCAAACTCAGTTCCACAGGTCCTTTATTAATTACGCATTGGGGAATGAGTGGACCTGCTATTTTAAAATTATCGGCTTGGGGTGCACGAATTTTACATGATAAAAATTATCAGTTCACCATTTTTGTAAATTGGCTCAATGATGTAGATACTGATGAAGCCGAACAACTTTTGAAAGATTTAAAGCAAGAACACGCTAAAAAAACGGTTTCTAAAAAATCACCTTTTGAAGTAAATAACAGACTTTGGGAAAGCTTAGTTCTAGCTTCGAATATTCCTGCTGAAACCAAATGGGCTGATTTGTCGAAAACACAAATTCAAAATTTAGCCAACCAATTAACCAATTCCGTTTTTCAGGTCAATGGAAAAAGCACTTTTAAAGAAGAATTTGTCACTGCTGGCGGAATCGATTTAAAAGAAATTAATTTCAAAACCATGGAAAGCAAATTACATGAAAATCTTTATTTTGCTGGCGAAATTGTAAATATTGATGCGATTACCGGAGGATTTAATTTCCAAAATGCCTGGACAAGCGGGTTTATTTTGGCTAATGCTATTTAACATAAATTTACGCTAAACGCTAAGGATACTTCAACAATAAAAAGTAATTTTACTTACAAATTTTAAAGTCCGATGAAACTAAAATTGCTCCTACTTCTGTTCGCTTGTACCAGTCCGTTTATTTATTCACAAAGCCATAAATTGCTTAGAGGAAAAGTGATGTCGGACAACTTCGTACTCGAAAAGGTTGATGTAATCAATAAAAACACACAAACAGGAACTAGAACCAATGAAAAAGGAGAATTTATACTTTCGGCAAGTGTAAACGATAGCATTCTTTTTTATGTTAAAGATTATAATTTAAAAGGAATAAAACTAAATTTAGAAGATTTAGAAACCAATAATATTATTGTTCGAATTGATAAAAAACCCGAAGAACTTAAAGAAGTTGTAATTCATCGAGTGGATGTAGATTGGGAATTTGATAAAAAATGGGAACAACTAAAAGATGTAGATTGGGAATTTGATAAAAAATGGGAACAACTAAAAAGAGATGAAGTTGAAGTATATAGAAAATCAAAAACTTTAAAGAATCCAGGCGTATATGATGGTACAATAGAAAACGGAATGGATTTTGTAAAAATTGGAAAAATGCTTTTTGGAGGATTATTCAAAGGAAAAAAAGAAAAAGCAATTAATCCCGAAGAATTTAAAGAGGTTGCTAAAACTAGCTTTGATGAAAAGTTTTATACCGAAACTTTGAAATTGAAAAAGCAAGAAATTGAAGCCTTCCTTACTTTTTGTAACTTTGATCCGGAATCAAAAAATACGATATCTGAAAACTCAAATGATTTGATATTAATGGATTTTCTTTATAAAAAAAGTATTGAATTCAAGAAGATAAACGCTCCTGAATAATTCTTAATTTCAAAATAATGGAAAACGTAAACGAATACATTAGTTCACTTCCTGTTGAAATTCAAAAAATAGCGCAAGAAATTAGAAGCATCATCAAAAATGAAGCTCCAGATTGTAACGAAAGTATTTCTTATGGAATGCCAGCTTACAAAACATTTGGTAAGCCCTTAGTCTATTTTGCTGCCTTTAAAAATCATATTGGTTTATATCCGACTCCTTCTGGACACACCCAATTTTCAGCAGCGTTGTTAAAATATAAAAAAGGAAAAGGTTCGGTTCAATTTCCACTTGATGCTGCCATTCCCTATGATTTAACCCAGCAAATAGTAGCATTTCGGGTAAAAGAAAATATAGATAATTTTAAGAAATAACACCTCTAATGGTAGTATTATCATGGAAAAACCTTTAGTTAACAAAAAATACCTATTAGAAAAATTCCCCGGTAAAGGCGGTTGGACTTTTGCGATAATTCCAGAAATACTTCAAGACAAGAAGGCTCCTTTTGGTTGGGTAAGCGTTTGCGGAACCATCGACGATTATGAATTAAAAAATTACAAACTAATGCCAATGGGGAATGGAAAATTATTTCTTCCTCTTAAAGCTGAAATCAGAAAAAAAATTAAAAAAGAGGCTGGCGATTATATCAAAGTTATTTTATATAAAGATAATTCTTCAATCGAAATTCCGAATGAATTAAAACTCTGCTTAAAAGATGAACCATTGGCTTATGATTGTTTTATTAAGCTAACACAAGGAGAACAAAAAACCTATATTGATTGGATTTATTCGGCAAAAAAAGAACAAACCAAAGCAGACCGAATAGCAACTATGATAAACAAAATTATTAAAGGAGAAAGATTCAATAAATAAATTATTAACAAGAATTTACATAAACACTAAGTTTTCATTAAGAAGAATCTAATAATTTTACTATCAAGTTATTAGACACAAAATATATGAATATAAAATTACTTAGTACCTTACTGCTTTTCACATCGCAATTTAGTTTTTCACAAACGATAAAAGGAAAAATTGTATTTAATAATTACACAATTCCAAAGGTAGATATTATCAATATAAACTCAAAAATTCTTTCAGTCTCAGATGCTAATGGTTATTTTTCAATTGTGGCGAAAATAAATGATACTCTTGTTTTTACATCTAAAGAATATGAATTGAAAAAAATTGTAATTAGTCCTGAAACTATTAATAAAGATAATTTACTCGTTGAATTAATATTAAAAGCTGAAGAATTAAAGGAAGTTGTAATTTCTAAGGTTGGACATAAAACAACTTGGCTAACAAAAGAAGAAATAGAACAAATTAAATTAAATTCTTCTAGACCAAAACAAGGTTTAAAAATTATAGATTACAAAGAACCAGCTATGCTTTTTGGAGTTGACTTTATTCACATTGGTAAACAAATTCATAAACTATTTAAAAAAGAAGAAAGTATTAAAACTGAATTGCCTAAAGCTAATTTTAAAGATTTTACCAAAGCAAATTGCGATCAAAATTACTTTATAAATACCCTAAAAATAAAACCAGATGAAATAGAATTATTCCTTGATTTTTGTGATGCGGATACAAAGTCTAAAACAATAGCAGCATCAGAAAATGTATTGAGTACGATGGATTTTTTGCTAGAAAAAAGTATCGCTTTTAAAAAACAAATAGTTTTAGAAAAATAACATTTCTATATTTTGAAATTGCAACACTATCGATTCAGCCACCAAATACTAGCATTTAAAACCGCTGCAAAACTTACCCAAGCCAAATAAGGAATAAATAAGTATCCTGCTATTTTATTGATTTTAGAGAACTGCAAATAGGTTTCATATATCATCAACCATAAAACAACAATTTCTAATCCAGCTAACATTGGGTTGTGTAAACCAAAAAACAAATACGACCACAAAGCATTCAACGCTAATTGAATGACAAAAAACACCAATGCTTTTTTAACATCTTCGGTTTTATCTTTGATGCGATTCCAGACCAATCCTGCTGCAACTCCCATCATAATATACAAGGCAGTCCAAACTGGAGCAAAAATCCAATTGGGAGGATTAAAACTTGGTTTTTCTAATGTTGGATACCAATCTAAAATTGCCGAACGAGTAACAATCCCAGAGAAATAACCAATAGCAAGACAAACAACAACTGCAGCAATTATTTTGACAATCTTATTCATTTTTAATATAATTTTAAACCATTAAAGCATTTAAGAGAATTCAGAAAAAGCTTAAGAAAAATCTCAAAACCAAAATTACTTAAAAATTTGCGAATTTGCGGTAAAATACAATTCGCATCTAAACTAATAAACCAAAAAAAGTATCTTTGCGCAAATTTTATCATTCATGTTCACAGCAAACGATTTTATTCCGTCGCAATATTCTCAAACTTTAGAAAGCGGTCATTTTCAATGGAGCGCACCCAGCAACATTGCCTTAGTGAAATATTGGGGAAAAAAAGACAATCAAATTCCAGCCAATCCATCGGTGAGTTTTACTTTAAATAATTGTAAAACGATTACCAAATTGACTTTCGAGAAAAAACACTCTACGGATAATTTTTCTTTCGATTTGCTTTTTGAAGGAAAACCAAAAGAAGATTTCAAACCAAAAATTCAAAAATTCTTTGAATCATTTTACAATTGATACCCAGAATACTTTTCCTCATAGTTCAGGTATTGCTTCTTCGGCTTCTGGAATGGCAGCTTTAGCAATGAATTTAATGAGTTTAGAAAAAGCGCTGAATCCAACAATGACGGAAGATTATTTTTATCAAAAGGCATCACTTTTAGCTCGATTGGGTTCGGGAAGTGCTTGCCGAAGTGTGAAAGGTCAAGTAGTAGCCTGGGGAAACCAAGCTAATATTGAAGGGAGTTCAGATTTATTTGGAGTTGAATTCCCATATACTATTCACGAAAATTTCAAGAATTATCAGGATACGATTTTACTGGTTGACAAAGGCGAAAAGCAAGTTTCGAGTACTGTGGGACATGATTTGATGCACGACCATCCTTTTGCCGAAAGGCGATTTGCTCAAGCACATGAGAACTTAGACCAATTGATTCCTATTTTTGAAAGCGGAAATCTGGAAAAATTCATCAAAATAGTCGAAAGCGAAGCACTGACATTGCACGCCATGATGATGACATCGATGCCTTATTTTATTTTAATGAAACCAAATACATTGGAAA
>NCET01000350.1 GCA_002280815.1 Flavobacteriales bacterium 32-34-25
TTTCTTAGCAAACCTATTTTCTATACTTTAGAAAAGAAAACCATTTCGGTTGCCAGATCTTCGTTTCGACCACCCTCCTATTTTATATAAATTCTAGTAACGCTTTTCAATTGCTATTGAATTGCTTTTTCTTGGATTTTATCCAAGAAATCAACGCTATTTTTAAAATTTATATCAATTAAAATGAAAAATATATTCTTGGCTTTAGTACTATTAAGCCAATTTGTGGTAGCTCAAAACAAAGTTAAAAAAGACACTACGGCCCTGGAACTTGAAAATGTTTTTGTAACTGCTAATCGTACTGCCACAGTACGCAAGGAAACGCCTGTTGCCATTAGCAAACTAACTGCAAAAACCATCAACGAAAGCAAGGCTACTGCTATTTACGAAATCATCAATAAAACTCCTGGTGTTTTAATGGTAAACTTAGGCAATGAACAAAACATGATGGCCATTCGCCAACCCATGACTACCAATGCTTACTATTTATATCTTGAAGATGGATTGCCTATTCGTCCTTTGGGAATCTTCAATCACAATGCTTTATTAGAAATCAATCAGTTTAACCTTGAAAGTATTGAAGTGGTAAAAGGTCCTGTTTCCTCTCTTTACGGTCCCGAAGCTGTAGGTGGAACGATTAATTTAATTTCGCAAAAACCTTCTTTCTATCCTACATTTAAATTTGGCGTACAAGCCGATCAATGGGGCTATAAAAGAATTCAGGCTTCCGGTGGAGCTACCATTGGTAAAATTGGATTTCATATTGCTGGAATTTCAAGTATTCAGGAAAACTCATGGATGACCTATTCTGATTTCACCAAAGACAATTTGAACCTTAGAGTAGATTATGCCATCAATGACAAAACCCGTTTGATAAGCAATACCATGATTGGCAAATATTACTCAGACATGAGCGGTGGCGTAAATGAAAGTGATTTTAATAACAGAAGCTACAAAAGCAGCACTGATTTCACCTATAGAAAATCGGATGCTTTACGCACCAGATTGACATTGGAACACGATTGGAATCCAAATGCGAGCAGTTATTTAACGGTGTATCACAGAGACAATAAGCTAGGACAAAATCCATCTTATGGAATTCGTTGGAGTGCAACAAAAAATCCTACAGCAGCAACTGGCGAAGTCAATTCGAACAATTTTAAAAGTTATGGCGCTATTGGACAACACACCCAAAAATTTGATTTTTGGAACACTACAATTGTGAGTGGTGTCTCATACGATTTCTCTCCCGTAAGCTATTGGGCGTATTTAATCAATTTAAAAGCCAATTTAAACCCAGGTGAACCCGGTAAACAAACGGTAAACAAATTTGAAATCGTAGCGGAACATCCTGAAACAAAACTAGCGAATTACACTGCTGACATATACAATACTGCCGTTTTTAAACAAATAAGCTTCACTCCTATTGACAAACTAATTTTTACTGTTGGTGGGCGTTATGATGCTATGAAAATCGACTACAAGAATGCCTTAGATAATTCGACTGGAAATAAAAGCTACAATAAATTCACTTTTAAAGCAGGAGCCAATTTCAATCCTATAAAAAATGCTGGATTTTATATTAATTATTCTCAAGGATTCTCGCCACCCAATATTACTTCAATTTTTAGAGCTAAAACGGGTACAGGCGGAAATACAGGAATTCCAGCTGCATTTTACTATAATTTAAAACCAGCCACATTTGAAAATTATGAATTTGGCGGATGGATTAACTTATTAAATAATAAATTGACATTGGATTATGCCATTTATTATATGGATGGAAAAAACGAATTATTAAATGTTAGACTCGAAGACAGCTCTACTGATTATCGTTCGGCTGGAGAAACAAATCATAAAGGAATCGAATTGGGTTTCAATTACCGACCTAACGCTCAATGGAACATTCGAATGGGAGGAACTATCGCAAAACACAGTTATATAGACTTCCAACTTTCAGATAATTCATCAGATGCTTTACAAAATTTAAGCGGTTACGAAATGCCTCAATCGCCAAGATGGTCAGGGAATTCTGAATTGAGTTATTATCCAAATTGGCTACCTAATTTTAGAACTTCGATAGAATGGCGGTCGGTAGGTAATTATTACCAAAACCAAATCAATTCTATAAAATATGATGGCTACAATATCTTTAATGCTCGTGTAGGATATAAATACCACAACATCGAAATTTATGGAAATGTGATGAATCTAACCGATAAATTATATGCTTATAATTTAGCCCGAGGAAATGCAGCTAACTCTCAAACTACTTATGTAGCTGCTGCTCCCAGAACTTTTTTATTGGGAATACAATACAATCTTTGTTTAAAAAAATAACTGAATTTTAATCACCAATTAGAAGAATTAAAAAAATTGAACCATTAAGAAATTAAGTTTATTAAGCCGAAAACCTAAAATTCCTTAATTTCTTAATGGTAAAAAACAAATCTTAAGTTCTCAAAAATGAGCAAGAAAAACATCAAAAAGAAAGATTCTAAATTCGTCAAAAAAATAAAGCAGAATATGTACCAATGGCACAGAACTATTGGAATTATCACCATCATTCCAGTTATTTTTTGGACTTTATCGGGATTAATGCATCCGTTTATGGCGCATTTTTTCAAACCTGAAATTGCCCATGAAAAATTGGAAATTAAAACAATAAATCAAAATAATTTAAGGCTTTCTATTCAGGAAGTTTTAAAAAAAAACAAGATTCAGCAATTTATCAATTTCCGAATTGTATCATTTAACAACATCACTTATTACCAAGTAAAAAACCTAATTGGCGATTTGTTGTATTTTGATACTTCAAACGGAAAACAACTTGAAAATGGCGATGCAATATACGCCGAATGGCTGTCGCGTTATTTTCTAGACGATCAAAAAAGCAGTGTAAAAAACAACGAAATTATTACTGAATTTGATAATCAGTACAAATATGTCAATCGCTATTTGCCGGTTTACAAAGTAACTCTGGATCGTCCTGATACTATGGAAGTTTATGTGGAAACATCTTCTAGTAAATTAGCAACTTACAACCCAACATCCAGACAATTTTTCATTTGGTTTTTTGATACTTTTCACAACTGGTCTTTTATTGATGCTATGTTGACGTTTGCATTTAGCGGCGGTTATCATGCAACAACAAAATGGGATCCATACACCTTAGACCAAATGGTATATGAGCCTACTTTTAAAACGAAAGAAATCTCGTTAGCGAATAACAAACTTGATTTAGACTGGAACCGTTTTCAAAACGCGAGTCTTATTACATTCAATGATAGTATTTATTTCCGTTGTCAATTAGACGAAAAAACAACTGGAAGATTTAAAACCCCAAAGTCAGATTCGAATTCGAAATGGAATAAAAAAGAGTCTCCAAAAACAGAAGTAGTTTACATTAATGCGACAACAAATAAAATAGTTCCAAATTTAGACATTCAATATGCTGAATTCTTGGCCTATTATTTTACTGATGGTGCTCCAAAAGCAGCCTGTTGCGAAATGATGAGCCCAGAACTTCCTGAAGAATCCGAAGCTTCTTTGGAAAATGTAAAATTATTAGAATCGAAAGTGATTACTAATTTTGAAAACAGAGAATATGGTTTTGTCAACAAGCGTTTGCCCGTTATAAAATTAGCTTATGACACTCCCGAAAAAACGACTTATTTTATAGAAACATCCACTTCCAGACTGGCTGCTATTGTCAAAAATTCGGATATGGTAGAAGGTTATTCTTTTGCCATTTTACATAAATTTTTATTTATGGATTGGGCTGGAAAAAACATCCGCGATTTCACTATGGTTTTGGCTGCATTAGCTATTTTGATTGTTAGTGTGTTGGGATTGATTCTTTTTATAAAAAAATAGTTTCTAAGTTCCTAAGAAGCTAAGATTCTGAGTTATTTTCACTTAGAACCTTAGCTTCTCAGCAACTTATTTAGGATTTTCTTCAAAATATCTAGCTTCAATTCGTTTAATATCTTTAATCGAATTCTTAGCCCAAGCCAAACGTTTTTCTAGAATTTCATCATCTGATAATTTCCAATTAACATCGGAACGTCTCAATCTATTGGTTAAATCCTGAATAATTATGGCTGCCGAAACCGAAATATTCAAACTCTCAGTAAATCCTACCATCGGGATTTTCAAAAAACCATCGGCTTTTTCTAATATTTCTGGCGAAAGTCCGTCGCGTTCAGTACCGAAAAACAATGCACTGGGTTTCGAAATATCGAAATCTTCCAATACGCAATCATTTTCATGTGGCGTGGTCGCAATAATTTGGTACCCCTTATTTTTTAAAGTCGAAATACAATTAGAAACCGAATCAAACTGATTGATATCCACCCATTTTTGAGCGCCCATAGCAATTTCTTTATCGATTCGTTTCCCAAAACGTTGTTCGATGACATTCAATTCTTGGATTCCAAAAACCTCACAACTGCGCATCACCGCAGAAGTATTGTGCATTTGAAAAACGTCTTCGACAACCACTGTAAAATGTTTGGTTCTATTGGCTAAAACTTCTAAAAAACGTTCTTTGCGATTGTCAGTTAATATATTTTCGAGAAAATTCAGGTAATCGATATCAATCATTGTACTCTTTTTTATTTTGGCAAAAATAGTAAAAAGAAAAAAATCAATATTTTTCAATATTTTTATTTCTCAAAATTGTCCTTACTATACTATACAAAACATATGTATTCCAATCTTCTTTGTACAAATAACCTCTATTAATCTCTCTTGGATTTTCGAAAGAATAAATCGAGAAATAAGTCATATAACTATGAGTTCTTACATTATCCCAAAGAATTATTTTTTTCTCTTGCTTTGTAATTTCACTAATAATTATAATTATACCCTCTGGATTAATATTAACTTCTCCAACTTGAATACATTCTCCCTTCTCAAAATCACTTAAAAATTTCTCCACTTGTTTTCTAAAATACAAATCCCATAACGAGTCTAATATTTTCTCATAAAGCATATTGTATTCTTTTTTTCTTTTACCAAAATAAGTAACAAATCGAATTTTTAATACTTCATTATTAAAATTTCGAATATAGAATTGATATTCTCTTCCAAAAACAAAAAAATAACTATACCAATGAATTCCATATCGAAATTCTTTAATATCTGATGATTTAAAAATAGTTGTAGAATTATTTACTAAATCTTTATCTTCGAATTTGATGAATTCTGGATGAAGATGTAACGGTCTTTCATAATTATCAAAAAAACTCCTTCGTATCTTTACTTTAAGTTCTTTAGTTTCCAAATTAAACAAATTTATATTTTGCTAAAAATACTATTATTTTTAGTAAATTAATGCACAAAATAATTTCGCATGAAAAAAAAATTAGTGGTTTTAACTGGAGCAGGAATTAGTACCGAAAGTGGTCTAAAAACTTTTAGAGACAGCGATGGATTGTGGGAAGGACATGATATTATGGATGTAGCTTCACCGGAAGGCTGGCAAAAAAATCCCAAATTGGTTTTGGATTTTTACAACCAAAGAAGACGACAACTCAAAGAAGTAAAA
>NCET01000025.1 GCA_002280815.1 Flavobacteriales bacterium 32-34-25
AATTCATCAAAATAGTCGAAAGCGAAGCACTGACATTGCACGCCATGATGATGACATCGATGCCTTATTTTATTTTAATGAAACCAAATACATTGGAAATTATTAATAAAATTTGGAGTTTTAGAAACAACACCCAAATTCCTGTTTGTTTTACGCTTGATGCTGGTGCTAATGTGCATGTTTTATACCCAAATAAAGACAAAGAAACCGTATTACAATTTATTAAGGACGAATTAGTTGGCTATTGTCAAAATGGGCAGTACCTTTGTGACGAAATTGGAAACGGAGCTACACAAATAGAATAATTTATTTAGTATCTTTAATAAAATTTTAGATGATGGATATTCAATTAGAAAAATTAGAATTGATTAAATTATTGGCTGAAACCAATGATGAATCTATTATTGCATCCATTAAAAAAATCTTTAATTCAAAGCAAAAAGATTTTTGGGATGATTTGACTGAAGAGCAAAAACATGAAATTGAAAAAGGAGAAAGACAAATAGAACGAGGCGAGTTTGTTGATTTTGAGGAATTCATTCAAAATCATATTGAATAATCATGAGAGACATTAAAATTTCAATTGATGCTCAGAAAAAGACAAAATTACTTTTAGAATACCTTGAAACAAAATGGTCAAAAAAAGTTAGAATTAAATTTGCTAAAAAACTATACGACTCATTAAAAATAATAAGAGCCAATCCTGAAATTTTTCCTAAATCAACAACAAATAAGAAATTCCATAAATGTGTTGTTACAAAACAAACAACTATATTTTATACATATACAAGTAAAAGAATAAACGTAGTTGCACTTTTTGATACCAGACAAAACCCAAATAAATTGAAAGACTTAAAATAAAAATATGAAAGGACCTTTATTTTACTCAAAAATATTACTCTTTGGAGAATATGGAATTATTCGTGATTCTAAAGGATTGTCTATTCCTTATAATTTTTATAATGGTGCATTAAAAAAAGAAGAGAGTCCTTCTGCCGAAGCCATTGCTTCTAATGCCAGTTTAAAACGTTTTGCCGATTATTTAGAAACCTTAGAAAACGAACAGACGAATTTAGTTTCTTTTGATTTAAAGTCTTTAAAAAATGATATTGATACTGGAATGTATTTCGATTCCAGCATTCCACAAGGTTATGGTGTAGGAAGTAGCGGAGCACTAGTAGCTGCTATTTACGATAAATATGCTCAAAACAAAATTACTGTTTTAGAAAATTTGACTCGCGAAAAATTATTGCAGTTAAAAAATATATTTTCCCAAATGGAGAGTTTTTTCCACGGAAAAAGTTCTGGTTTAGATCCATTAAATAGCTATTTAAGCATTCCTATTTTAATTAATTCGAAAGATCATATTGAAGCAACTGGAATTCCTACTCAAAGTTTTGATGGAAAAGCTGCTGTTTTCTTACTAGATTCGGGAATTATAGGCGAAACAGCTCCTATGATTAATATTTTTATGGAAAACTTAAAAGACAAAGGATTCCGTGCTATGTTGAAAAACCAGTTTGTAAAACATACTGATGCCTGTGTGGAAAATTTCCTTGGTGGCGACATGAAATCATTGTTTACCAATACAAAAAAATTATCTCGTGTAGTTTTAAATCACTTTAAACCAATGATTCCGGAACAATTTCATGAAATTTGGCAAAAAGGAATTGAAACCAATGATTATTATTTAAAATTATGTGGTTCTGGCGGAGGCGGTTACATCCTTGGATTTACTGAAGATTTAGAACGTGCTAAAGCATCATTAAAAGATTATAAATTAGAAGTGGTTTACCAATTTTAGTTTCTCTTCTAAGATTTTTTTATTCACAACAAACTAGAATATCAGCTTATTCTAGTTTTTTTATGCCCAAAAACTATTTTTTCTAACTAAACTACTGAATACAACTAAATAAACCGTTTTAATTTTATTAAAAAACAAACAAATTCTTACTTTTTTAATTTTAAAATACCGTATCTTTAGCTATTATTTTTCTACCATTCTAAAGAAAACTATATGCTTGAAAGTAAAATTATCAAAAAAATTAAACTAAGCAATATCTTCATTCCTCTACTTATAGTTGTTATATCCTGCACATTATTGATTGTTAGTAACTACCTAACCATAAAAATCTTATCAGCGTCTAGAGCTTATGTCAATGGAGAATCTCATTATTCTAAAGGACAAAAAGACGCAACTCGCCACTTAATAACTTATCTATTTACTAAAGATATTAAAGAATGGGAGCTATTCAACCTAGAACTAAGCGTTCCTAAAGGAGATAAAATTGCCCGAATAGCCATGAACAATGATAGTCCACTAGAAACTATCGAAGCAGGTCTAAAAACAGGAAGAAACGACCCAAAAGATTTTGATGATTTAATATGGTTGTTTAAAAATTTCAAAACTGTCTCCTTTCTTGCCAAAGCAATTAAAGAATGGGAAGAAGGAGACGAATTAGTGGAAGAATTAGAACAAATAGGCAACAACGTAAATCAACAAATAATTGCAAATAACTTAAGCTATCAAGACAAAGAAAAGATATTAAAAAAAATAAAAACAATAAGCATTAAACTTTCTTTAAACGAGCGTCGATTTTCGGACGCACTTGGTTCAGACACTAGAATCATTAAAGACATTTTGCTAGTAGTTAACTTCTTCTTCACCCTAATTATAGTAGGAAGTGTTAGTATTTATTACTTATTAATGGTTAACAAATTAAAACGCTCCAAATTAGAAACCGAAGAAACCAATAAGAATTTAACAATTGCCAACAAAGAACTCGACAAATTTGTTTACAGCGCATCACACGATTTGAGATCACCTATTTCTTCTCTAAAAGGATTAATCACAATCATGAATACCGAAGACAATATACCTCAAATAAGGCACTATTTGACCCTGATGGATGAAAGTCTAGACAAACAAGACCAGTTTATAAAAGACATTATTGATTACTCCAGAAACAAGAAAGCTAAAACAACCATTACAACTGTGAGTTTGACCCAAATAATTGAAGAAGCCATTACCCAAAACCAATACCGCCAAGAAATAAAAAACATTACTATCAACAAAAATTTCCAAATTGACTCTATTTTAAGTGATGAATTAAAACTAAAAATCATCATTAACAACATTCTGACTAATGCTATCAAATATTCAGATATGGAAAAAGAAAAACCTTTTATTACCATAAACAGCTTTGAAGATCAGGACGGAAATAATATTACTATTGAAGACAATGGCATTGGCATCAAAAAAGAATATCAAACTAAAATATTCGAAATGTTTTTTGTAACAAACAACAACAATAAAGGCTCTGGCTTAGGCCTATATTTGGTAAAAGATGCCATTGAAAACCTAGGCGGAAGTATCGAAATTACCTCTGAATTAAAACTTGGAACTAAATTCAGTATAAAACTACCCAAAAAACACGAGTCACAAAACACTTAATCAAAGTCAAAAAACAATCCAAAAATACGAAACAGCTTCTTTTTTAGTTCTTTTTATATAAATTGACTTAGTTTTAAAAACAAACTACTAAATTTGGTAAAGAATATTTATTCCCATTTTTAAAACAAATAAAATTTACAGAAAACTGGAAATGCTTAATAGAAAAAACAAACTTTTAGGGTTAAAAATTATTAGTTTGTTCTCTGTAGTAAGAGGCTATAACATTCCAATTATCATTTTAGCCCAATACTTATCGGCGATATTTATTCTTGCTCCAGAGATAAGAGCCTTAGATATATTATTGGATTTAAATTTATTTCTAATTGTTTTTACCTCTTCAATAACCATAGCTTCAGGCTACATCATCAATAATTTTTACGACAGCCGAAAAGATTTAATCAATCGACCTAACAAATCCATGCTTGACCGATTAGTTAGTCAAAGCACCAAGCTGAAGGTTTATTTTTCATCAAATTTAATAGTTGTCTTGATTGCCAGTTTTATTTCATGGCGGGCATTTTTATTCTTTTCAGCATACATTTTCCTGATTTGGTTTTACTCTCATAAAATTAAAAAATACCCAATTATAGGAAACCTTATGGCGGCTTTGTTAGCGGTTCTTCCCTTCTTTGCTATCCTTTTGTATTATTACACCAAACTACCTATATACGAAATAGAAAATTACAAGAACCAATTCATGGTGATTTCGGCACACGCCTGTTTCCTGTTTTTGTTATTACTCATCCGAGAAATGATTAAAGATTTAGAAAACATAACCGGAGATTTAGTCAACAATTACAAAACAATCCCCATTATATATGGCGAAAACACGGCTAAACAACTTATAACCGCATTAACTCTAGCCACAGTAGTTCCTGTATATCTATTAACTGACATCTACGATGTGGGTTACATGGATATTTACTTTTATGCCTGCTTGATAATCTTGATTTTCTTCCTACTTTATCTATGGAAATCCAACAAAAAAGAACAATTTCTATTACTACACAACGTATTGAAATTTCTTATCGTTGCTGGAGTATTCTGCATTGTACTTATAAATCCTGCCGTTTTATGGCATGGAAAAAAATTATTGCTGTCTATTTAATTTGGTTTTAATGAGTTTCAATTGAGCTAATTACATATCCTCAGTTCAATAATAAAAAAAAACTTTTACCGAAAAACTTTCTCAACATTAAAAATCCGTTTACAACTGGAATTATTTAACCGATTCGTAGACGTACAGATTTTTAAAACGTCCCACAAAACTATTTTTGATACTTAGTAATTTTGTTTTATAAAACTGTTCCGAAAACTTGAATTTCACCTCATGTGTCTTATTGTCATTGAGATAAATTTTGAGTAATCCATTCTCAAATACAATTTTACAATTATTCCATTTCGTTTTAATTTCAGACGAATTAATTGGGGTAACAACTGATTTTGTATTATTCGTTTTTACTACCAAATTCTCATCTAGAATTGACAAATCAATTTCTGAAAATTTAGTATAAACACCTAAAGCCAGTAAATTTTGTTCTTTGCTTTTATCCGTCAAAAAGTCAAAAGTCATTTGAAATGAATCAATATTAAACCCCGATATACTTTTTGTAAAAGCAAATTCTTCTTCAGAATCATTCCCCTTTAAATCCAACTCAAAAGGCGGAATAAACAGTGCTTCTAATAAGCCTTCATTAATTGTATCAATTGGATTATTGTTCTTAATGCTATGTCCCAGCGGTTCGCTAAATTCAGAAATTACATTATTTTGAACTTTTAAACTTGTAAAAATTGCTGATGGTTTCACTTTGGCCGAAGTAACAAATATTTCATTTTCTCTGGCCAACATTTTATCAAAATAATATTTTGCTTTAGTATTCAAAACTATTGCATCATCAATTAACATTTGTAACACATCATTAATTATCAAAAATTGGATTTTATATTTACGATTGTGTTCTAATTTAAAAGTGCTCAAATATTGATTTCTATTGTTGTTCATTGCAATTGAAGCAGTGTCATTTTTAGTACCAAACTCAATTATTTTCCACTTATCTCCAATGATTAATTTAGCATTGCTGTCAGTATGAATATAATCGAATTGAACTATAAAAGATTTCCAATTAAGATTGAATAGTTTATATTGATTTGTTTTTTGAAATAGATTTTCGGTTTTTAAAAACAACAAATCCGGATCATTATATTTAGAAGCATATTTTTTATAGCTATTTTCAGAAAATTCCAGATTGCTTTTTTTACAGTAAATAATGTTTCTCAGACCTCCATCAAATGCAATACCGTTAGAATAATTTACCGAACAAATATTATTAGAAAAATAATTCTTGGCTTCATCGTCAATTACAATTTGGAATTCACCAATTTTAACGTCATTAAGATACACTGTCGTAATAGTATTCAACTTGACAATCTTAACATGATACCATTTGTTTGTTTCATACAAACCCTGAGTCTGAAAACTTTCTCTTTGATTATTTGCTGTAATCTCAATAGTCCTGTTTGGATTCAGTAAAAAACCTAATGAGCGAGTAGTTGAACCCATCATTATAGGCCATTGTTTTCTTTTTACAGAAGTAAAAAAATCAAAATCAAGAGTAAAATTATCCCATTCTATCTGATCGTTATAATACTGCTCAAATTTATGTGAAGCGTTAGCATCCCTATAAACTCCATCTGCATAAAGAAAATCAAAGGGAGCATTATTGGCCATGAAACCAATTTCTGGTTTAATTACATCGATTGCCTGAGTAGGTATTTTTTTAGAAACACAAGAAAAATTAATTCCAATTGTGATCAGGGCAAATAACAAAATGCTGTTTTTTAGAATAGTTTTTAAAATACTCATATAATGGAAAATAGGTTTTTAATAAAAGTAAAATCTGAAATAAACTTTAAGCTTTGATTTTTCTACAGCTAACGAATTTATACAAAATAAACTACAAAACAATCAATAACACAACAAAAAACTTTTCAGAAAAAATACTTAAAACAGAAGAGACATTTAAAAAAAATTATAAATCTGAGGTATTAAAACTAATAGTTGCCAATCAAATTAAAAAAAGCAATGAACATATAACTCTTTAAGGTTTAATCATTATCACTTAATGATTTGCGCTTGTCATTGGCAAGGATATAAATACTATCTTTGCACTCTCGAGGACAAATAGTCCAAACTGACGAAGTAAATTATAGATTATATGAACAACAAGGAAGGCAACAACAATAGAGGTGGATCTAGACCAAATAGCTCTAGACCAAATTCTAACAAGCCAAAACCTGCGATGCAAAAAAGGGCACAAGGGCCTAAAAAAGCAAAAGTAACTGCGAAAGCTGCTGAAGAAGCTGCTAAAAAAATAGAGAAAAAGCCGAATCAAGCTCCTAAAAGAGCTAAGGCGAAAGACGAAATTCGTTTGAACAAATATATTTCTAACTCTGGTGTGTGTTCACGCCGTGATGCTGATATCTACATTCAATCTGGAAACGTAAAAGTTAATGGGATTCCTCTTACCGAAATGGGTTATTTAGTTAAGCCAGGAGATGATGTAAATTTTGATGGGGTAAAATTGACTCCAGAGAAAAAAGTTTACATCTTACTAAACAAACCTAAAAACTTTACTACTGCTCTAGACGAAGGTCAGGAATTTAGAAATGTTTTAGAATTGGTAAAAGGTTCAACTACTGCAAAGATTGGAGCTGTAGGACGAATGGATAAAAATACTACCGGATTATTATTGTTTACCAATGATACCGATATGATTAGAAAGTTTTCGCTACCTAATCAAAAATCGTCTAAAATCTATCAGGTTTCCTTAGATAAAAACTTAAAGTTTGAAGATTTAGAAAAAATCAGCAAAGGATTAGTACTAGACGGACACCGTGTTTTTGTAGAAGAAGTAAGCTATATTGAAGGAGAAGCAAAAAGCGAAATTGGGTTAAAATTAAAAACATCCAATGTAAAAGTAGTTCGCTCTATTTTTGAACATTTTGATTATGATGTTTTACGTATTGACCGAGTTGCTTTTGCAGGTTTGACTAAAAAGAACTTACCTAGAGGAAACTGGAGATTACTTACGGAACAAGAAATTATCAACTTGAAAAACACCTAGTTTTCGTTTTACGCAAACAAAAACCGCCTCAAATTAAGTTTTAAGGCGGTTTTTTGTTGGGTACTAATCAGCTATTATTACGAAAAAAAAAAGCCGTTTCAAAATTTTGAAACGGCTAATTCTCTACAAATTATTCAATCTATATATTACCATTTAAATGGTAAGTACCAATTACTAGGATTCATTAATTTAGTACGAACCTCAGTAGCTTCGGCATTACCTTCTTTATTTAATTTCTCATAGATTTTATCTGCTAAGAAAGAAGGATCATTTCTACGTCTAGCTATACGCACTAAATCTTCCCAACGGTTTCCTTCGTATGCTAGCTCTAAAGCAGCTTCATTTATAATATTGTTTTCAGTAGTTATCATGTCATCACCAATTGCGCCAACAGTTGTCAAACGTGCACGTCCTCTAATTCCAACATTACGATGCCAATTACCTCTAAAACGGGGAGCTTCACCATTACGAGCATCAAAATCATAAGGAAAAGGCTCTTTAGTTTGCATAACATTAGTTACATCATCGGAAGTCGTAAGCCCATCTCTGTATGCTTCGTATATACCAACATTCAATAGAGCATAAGCAATTTTTTGCTGGTTGTCTCTATTTGCTGCTTCGGCATATCGCAAATGCAATTTAGCTGCACGATACAAAAACCAATCACCTTCTCTTTTAAACTGATCATTAGCGGCTTCAAATTTGTATAGATATTTCATAATTACAGGATCATCTCCTACCATATTATAAGTAAACTTTGAACCACGAGCATCGTAAGGAAAATCATTTTGTTGTCTTTGACTATTCCATAAATCAATAGCTCTTTGTGATGGCATAGCTAAATAACTTCCTGAATTTTTTGAAAAAATATTTATAAAAGGATTTGCAGGAGCAAAATCACTATCAAAAGGCAAAGACCAAATCCATTCAATATTCCAAGTTGCATCTCTCTCTCTAGGAAATATTGACCTCCAACCTTGGGTATTATTGTTAATTAAAGATCTAGCATCTTGTTCAGAAAATCTAACATAACCAACCGCTAAATCATTATTCGTTGAAACATCAGCCCCTTTAAGACGGTAAACATCAAACAACTCATTAATATTAGCACTATTAGAAGAAGTTTCTAGAACGTTTTTATAATATGAAGCCGCAGCTAAATAATTACCCTTCCAAAGGTTTAAATCTCCTAATAAACATTCTTTATTAATAAAGAACTTCGCCGTATTATAAGTATCAACTGGTATAACTAAACTACTTCCTTCATATTGCTTTTTATAAGTAAGAGCTTCCGTAAAAGTTACTAGATTATCTATAAGTTGATCAAAAGAAATTCTTGGGTATTTAGATATGTTTTGTACATCTTCTAAAGTTTCAATAGGCTCAGTAATATAAGGAACGCTACCAAAGTGAATACCTAATTGCAAATAAACCCATGAACGAATACACCCTACATCAGCATAACGTTGTTCATATTGGGATTGCGTAAATTTTTTATCAGCTAACATGATATCGAAATTTTTTAAGATATCATTACAATTTTGAATCACTTCATAAAACTCTTTAGGACTAATGTATGGGTTTTCGGCTGAAACATTATGCTGCGAAAGTTCCTTTAAATAAGGAGTGGAATTTCTAGTAGTAGTCATCAAATCGGCACGCATTTCGTTAAGAATTACGTGTTTTTCAGCAAGAGCCATAAACTTACCGTAAACTCCTATCACGGCTGCATCAGCATCGTAAATATCTCGATATAATTGATCCCCTACAAGCTTATCTTCAGGTTGCACATCCAGATAGTCCTGACATGAGCCAAGGCTAAATAATAGTGTCATAACCGATAAAATGGATACGATACTTTTTGTTGTTTTTGTTTTAATCGTTGTTATCATCTGTATGTTCTTTCTATGAGAGTAAATAATTAAAGTCCTAAACGCAATCCTAATTGAATCGATGTAAATTGAGGAGCTAAGCCGATATCAGTTCCTTGACCAAAAATTGATGAAGTAGCACTGAACTCAGGATCATACCCAAGATATTTAGTAAAAGTTAGTAAGTTATTAGCTGTAGCATAAAGCTTGATATACTTAATATAATTCATATCGTTAACTTTAAAATCATAACCCAACACTAATGTTTTTAATCTTAAATAAGAACCATCTTCAATCCACCTGTTTGAAAATTCAGCATTCCCCATTGGATCACCCCATACTGCTTTTGGCATATCAGTTTGTTGTTCTTCTGCTCTCCAACGATTAGCTACAGCGATACTTTGGTTTTCATAACCACTCATTTTTTCTAAGTTATAACGCAATCCATTGTAGATATCGTTTCCAAGAGAAAAATTAAACAAGGCTTGAAGACTAAAACGTTTGTATGCAATATTTGTTGAAAAACTACCTAATAAATCAGCATTTGGATTACCAATAACCATACGGTCATTATTGTCAATTATTTTATCATCGTTTTTATCAACAAATTGCATATCTCCCGCAGTAAATGGAACTAATTCGCCATTTGATAAACGTCTATTTAAACCAGCTGCATTTGCTTCGGCAGTAGTACTAAATACTCCAACACTTTTTAAACCATAAAATAAGTTAGCATCTTTTCCTACTGAAGTTAGATAAGTAGCCCCTGCAAATTGAGTAAGAATATCTCCATTTGGCAAACTTTGAATTTCATTTTTATAACGACTTATATTCAATCCAAAATCAAAAGTAAAATCTGCTGATTTGAATACACGTGCATTCAATGATAAGTCTGCGCCTATAGTACGCATCGATGCACTATTAGAAACAACATCATCAAAACCACTTAAATTACTAATCGTTTGATAAACAATCATGTTATCGGTTTTATTAGAAAACACATCAAGAGAAGCATTTATTCTTTCATTAAAAACACCTAAATCAGCACCTAAATTGAATTTTTTAACCGTTTCCCATTGTAAGTTTGGATTTCCGATATTTCCTCTTACTAAACCTTGCATTCCCAATAAATTTTGAGACTCATAGTATTTTTGAGCGGTAAAATTACCAATATCATCATTCCCACTATGTCCAAAACTAGCTCTCAATTTTAAATAATCAATAGATTTAACATTCTTCATAAAGCCTTCAGAAGACACCAACCAAGCTCCTGTTATAGAAGTCATTAATGCGTATTTATCATTTCCATTTGAAATTTTATCTCCAAATCTACTTGAACCATCTACAGCATAACTTGTAGTTAAGAAATATTTATTACGATAGTTGTAATCTGCACTACCATAAATATTCAACCAGTTCCACTCTCCTAAAGCTCCTCCTACCTGACGTAGTAAGTTAGATCCAGCACCTACCATCGTAAAATCATCAGTAGAAGAATTGTAACCTAAACCTAAATCACTTTCAGACTTATTATTTTGTGTTCTAATTCCAAAACGAACGTCTAGATTATGATCATTATTAAACTTCTTAAAATAATTAGCATAAGTATCTGTAAAAAGACTATTGTACTGTTGGACTTCACTTCCTGAACGGTTGTTCCCAATAGCAGTATTAAGTACTATGTCAGCCACTCCTAGATCTGGTATAAAGAAAGTTTCTCTCTCTTTGTTTAACGTCAAACCTAAAATTGTATTAATATCCCAAGCTTTATTTAAAGCATACTTGAATTTAAGATTTCCAAAGAAGCGATAATTATTATTCTTTCCAAAACCATTTGTTAAAATTGCATTTGGATTACTTACATTAAAATCATCAACATCAGACAAGTTAGGCGATATTTCTCCCAAATCATTTATATCATTTATAGCGAAAAAAGGCGATTTAGTTAACGCTAAATACATAGGACTTGTCTTATAAGCAAAACCTTGATCCCACTGCTCTTGTACATTATTAATAAATGATAAATTAGCATCAACAGAAAGTCTATCTGTTAATTTTAATGCTGCATTTAAACGAGTACTATATCTTTTATTATTGGTTTGATCAACAATACCTTTACTATCCATATAACCTACAGACAAACCAAACTTAGCGATTTCATCACCTCCTCGAATCTTTAGAAAGTAATTTTGACTTGTTGTTTGCTTAAAAACTTGATCTTGCCAATTAGTATTATTATGGTATTTAAAATAACCTGCCGAACCTATTTCGTCATTCATGTATGGCAAAGCAGCAATTTGTTGTTGAGAAAATCCACGAGTAGCTTCTAGTTGAGAGAGATGAGTACGAAAAGCATCTGAACCTAGTAATGGCAATTGATCTGGAGTTTGATTTACCCCTCCGTACATTGTAAAGTCAATTTTAGTAGATAACTCAGTTGGACGAATCGTTGTTATTTTAATCACTCCATTAGCACCTTTTGTACCGTATAATGAAGAACCGTCTTTTATAACAGTTATATCCTCAATATCCTTAACATCCAAATTAGATAAAGGAGAAGAAACATTATTTGGTATAATTCCTGAGCCGTAATCTTCGTCATCATAAATCATTCCATCCACAATAATCAACGGTTTGTTAGTAGCATACAGTGAGTTAAAACCACGCAATGATAAATAACTACCTGCCCCTGGAGTACTAGAATTCCTAACTGTATTTAAACCAGCAACTTTTCCCTGAAGAAATCCACCAACAGATTCATTTATAGGATTTGACCATTGGTCTTTACTGAAATTAACAACACTAGCTGCATTTGTATTATTGTACTGCATTTGGTCTCCAGCTGCTGTATTAGCAACTTGATAGGCTTGATTATAATTAGGTTCATTTAAGAAAATTTCAATTCCAGACTCTTGTCTTCTTAAGGCATAAACCTTAGTTTGAAAATTTTCTCCACTAATTTTAAGTAGTGCTTCTAAATTAGGAACTTTTATCTCAAAGCTACCATCATCATTTGTAATAACTGCTGAAAAACCTTCAACAGCAATATTTATTCCTGACAAAGCTGTTTTAGTTTTGGCACTTTTAACAACACCTTTTACTAATATTCCTTTTATGGTTTTATTTTTATTTGTAATTGCTGTAGCTGTTGAATCTTGAGCCTCCTGTGCATATAATGATACATCGAGTGCAACTGCAAAAAACAAGCTAGCAACACAACTTAGTTTTATAATTTTTAGCATAACTATTTTTTATAGAATATTATTATTTAACTTGAGGAATAAATTTTAAATAATCAAGAGTAAGAGAATTGTTTCCATTAACCGTAGTATTAGCAGCAATTAATGATATTGCTCCAAGATCTTTCGCTTGTGCTAGTGTAAATTCTCCAATATAAACTTCATCATAAAAATTAGGTTGTACATCGATGTAATTTAAAGTAGTAACCAAATCAGTAACACCTCTTGTATCATTTTCAACTATGAATCCTCCAGCAATTCTTAATTGTTGTTGAAAAACATTCGTTTGTCTATCATTAATAGCTCTCCAATAGACTTTATAAGTAGTACTGTAAAAATCTTTTACTTTATAATCCAACATAAATCTTGCTGTCCTTGGATCCATTACCATTACATCATTATAAAAAACACCAAATGGATCAATTTTGTCTCGGTAAAAAATCTTATCACGAGTTCCATTAGTAAAACTGCTATTGTCTTCTCCTTCAACTTTAGTAGTAAGCAAACGCTTTTCTAAAGGAACATCTACTTTTCTCATTACATAAACAATTCCATTACTTAAATGTATTTCTTCTACAATTTGAGTTTTGTCGACAGGAACTTCTACCCCAAATCTTGAAACTAAAGTAGCTGGTAATTCATCTAATTCATATTTTCCATGAAAAGCCATATCTCTCAACGTAAAATACTGGGCATAAGTAGCGGTTGAATCTCTAACTATAGGATCAATTGAAGTTTTAATCAAATAGGGTTTCATCTTGTCTACTTCAGCATTATAACCATCATCCTCCATTAAGAAAAACGTATACGAATTTTTCTCATTGTTTAGATTGTAAACATTTCTTAAATAGGAATTGGTCAATGAGTCTGCAAGATACCCAGCACCATTTTCCTCAGAGACTACTTTTCCAATACTATCTGATTGATAAATATTGAATTCTTTTAAACTTAATAAATAAGCAGCTGTTTGATTACTTTCTGAAACTGAATTTACATATTCCCAAATATTTAATTTTGGAATCAATGGTGTATCAATAATATGAAATACTCCATTAGCCGCATATTGATCTGCTGTTACAATAGTTGCGTCATCAATCATAGTATTGCCTTGAAATGTTAAGTATTTATTACTAAACATTTTTATTTGCGTTTCCGCTTCATTTCTTTCCGAAGAATAAGCAGTTAAAGCAATATGATTTCCTACAAACTGCTTTAAAGCTTCTGGATCATCTAATATTACATTACCAACCTGAGCCATTGCTTCATTTGTTGGAACAAAAACAGTATAAGTCTTTGAAGCTGCCAAAATTTTATCATAACCCGTTTCCACTAATAATTGTGCAAATTGAGTAGTATGAATTGTATTTGAAATTGCTTCGGTCAAATTACTCTTTAGGTTAACATCACCATTATCTTCTCGGTCATCCCAAGGATTAGAACAGGAGATTATTGCTAGTGTTAAAACACTAGCGAATAATCTCTTATAATTATATTTTAATAGAATCATTTTTACTTGATTAAGTTTGTAATTAAATTATTTTTTACTTGAATTTTTATTGCGGAACAAAACCATCTCCTCCTGATTGAAGTCTTGGATACAACTGATCCATTTCAACAGGACGGAATTCAGCTACATCAATCCAGGTTTGACCATTACTACTATCTAATATTCTTTCAAATTTCAATTTATGTCTTCCTGTAGTAGGAATTTCTACAATACCTACAAGTCTAGTACAATAGTTTCTATCCACAGGCGATAAATTTGTTTTATATCCTTGAGATTCATAAACACGTTCAGGAATAGTAGAATTATAATATTCTCTAAAATTAATAAGTCTAGACATTGGTATATCGTTTACTAATACCCTTACAGATGCTGAAGATCTTGTATTTGTTCTAAATGAAATCCAAACTTTATATCGTCCTTTAATTATTACTGGCGTATCAAATGTTATTGATGTGAAATAACTTGAATTTAAACGGAGTAATTCAATAACATCTCCACGCCATGCAGTAGTATTTCCTGCCGTATAAGTTACAGTTGTTGCTTTTCCTTCCCAAGTTATACCTGATAATTGATCATTAGTATAAGTAGCCCATTTTCCGGGTACACGATAAACAGCGGTGTTTTGTTTGAATTCAGGTTGATCACAAAGATCAAAATATACAGGAGCAGGAAGTCTTTTCTTAATATTAAAGTTTGATTCTACATAATGTAAAACACCGTTTGAAGCAGTAACATCACTTATATTTCTAACTATGGCAACACCTTTTTCACGAATACCGTTAAAAACATCATCATTCAACAATATAGTGTCATTACTCAATCTAGCACTAATAACCTCAAGAGGTGCTTTAGTTTCAAATGAAGACTTTGTTGCAATATCTGCCATATAATTTAATCCTGGCAAAATTCTATACTGTACAAATAAATTCAAACTATCTTTTAAATCAGTAGGATCTGCTGGTTTTGAAGGATCAACAGGTTTACTATATCTCAATTTTAAATTTTCTAAAGTATTCAATGTGATTTCCTCGTTATTATTCGCAGGATTCTTCCATTTAGTTTCATTAAAAACATCATTAGTTTGAGCTAATACAGTTAAATAACTTCCAATATTATTATCATCGTAAGTAATAGGTTGATTTAATTTTTCATACCATCCCGTAGCTTTTAAAACTTCGGTAAATAAAGAAAGATTAGGATCTTCTTCAATAGTTTGTGCTAAAGTTTTATCAGCAACACGCAATACTT
>NCET01000351.1 GCA_002280815.1 Flavobacteriales bacterium 32-34-25
TTTTTGTACCGAAGCAATAATTCCTGATATAAGAGCCACTGCAATAAATGCTAAAGAAACCCATTCTGGTAGATGAATGAATTTGTGTAGAATCATTTTAAAACCTACAAAAGTTAAAATAGCAATCAAACTGTATTCCAGATAACTGAATTTTTCCAGCATATTAGCTAGAAAGAAATACATAGAGCGCAATCCTAAGATGGCAAAAATATTCGAACTAAATACTAAAAATGGATCAGAAGTGATGGCTAAAATAGCTGGAACGCTATCTAATGCAAAAATAACATCCATTACCTCAATAAGAATTAAAGCAACAAATAAAGGTGTTGCGGTGCTGATGTTATCAATTTTCACAAAAAAATGTTCGCCGTCAATTTTTGTTGTGATAGGAGTTAGTTTTCTTAAATATTTGTATATCACTGAATTTTGTGGGTCGTACTCGTGATCTTCTTTTGTGAAAAACATTTTAATGGCTGTGTAAATTAAAAACGCACCAAATAAATAAGTAGTCCAGGCAAATTTATTGATAATCAAGACTCCAAAATAAATCATAAGACCTCTAAAGATAATAGCTCCAATGATTCCCCAAAACAATACACGGTGTTGGTATTTTTTAGGAATTCTAAAAGAGGAAAAGATAATAGCAATTACAAAAATGTTGTCTATGCTAAGCGAAAGTTCGATTAGGTAACCCGTGATGTATTTCATCGAAGCAACCATAGGTTTGAGTTGGTCAGGGTTTGCTACATAATTGTTTTGGTAAAGCCAATACACTACTACCGAAAATAAGAAAGATAATGAAACCCAGATTCCAGTCCATTTTCCAGCTTCTTTAGAGCTAATTTCGTGAGGGGTTTTGTTGAATATTCCTAAGTCTAAAGCCAGGAATAATAAAATTGCACTTATAAAGCAAATCCAAACTATCATGATGATTATTTTATGTTATTGCAAAGATAGTTTTTTGTCTTTACGGTTGTAGATAATTTAAATTTCTAGCATAAAAAAATGCCTCCATTTCTGAAGGCATTTTTAAATTTATAATTAAGAAATTATAATACAGATTTAACTGTTTTGATAATTCTTGCAGCAATTTTGTATGGGTCACCGTTAGAAGCTGGTCTTCTGTCTTCCAACCATCCTTTCCATCCTTTTTGAACAGTAATAAGTGGAATACGGATTGAAGCTCCTCTATCAGATACTCCGTAAGAGAAATCGTGGATAGAAGCAGTTTCGTGTTTACCAGTTAAACGTTGGTCATTGTAAGCTCCGTAAACAGCAATGTGCTCTTTAGTTACAGGACGGAAAGCCTCACAAATTTTTTCGTAAGTTGCTTGATCTCCACATGTTCTTAATACATTGTTAGAGAAGTTAGCGTGCATACCTGAACCATTCCAGTCAGTATCACCAAGTGGTTTTGGGTGGTATTCAATATAGTAACCGTATTTCTCAGTCAAACGATCTAATAAGTAACGAGCAATCCAGATTTCATCACCTGCTTTTTTAGCACCTTTAGCGAATAATTGGAATTCCCATTGTCCACAAGCAACTTCTTGGTTGATACCTTCAAAGTTCAAACCTGCGTCAATACATAAGTTAGCGTGCTCTTCAACTAAAGCTCTACCGTGAGTGTTTTTTCCACCTACTGAACAGTAGTACATTCCTTGTGGTGCAGGGTATCCACCTACAGGGAAACCTAATGGTAATAAAGTTTTAGTATCCATGATGAAATATTCTTGTTCGAAACCAAACCAGAAATCATCGTTGTCATCATCAATAGTAGCTCTACCGTTTGAAGGGTGTGGAGTTCCATCAGCATACATAACTTCAGACATTACTAAGTATCCGTTGATGCGATCTGGATCTGGATAAATAGCAACAGGAACTAAAAGACAATCAGATGAACCACCTTCAGCTTGTTTTGTAGATGAACCGTCAAATGACCAGTTTCCAATTTCTTCTAAAGTTCCTTGAAAGTTTTCGTGCTCTTCCACTTTAGTTTTACTTCTAAGATTTTGAGTCGGTTCGTATCCGTCTAACCAAATGTACTCTAACTTTATTTTAGCCATAATAATATAAATTAATTTTCTTGATTTTAACTGAGGTGCAAATATAGAATATTTTTTTTAGTGCTGAAAACCTTGGGGTCTCTTTTGTTTGAATGGATGTTATTTTTCAGATTACTATATTTTGGATGGGGGTATATTTAAAAAAAAGCAATTTTGAAGCTAAATAAAAAGCAATTTGATAATGGGCTCTCTCAGTGTTTTTCGCTTAAGATTCTTTATATTTGTGTTTTTAATTAAAAATTGATTATTAACAGTTTAAAAAACAGTCTGTAATGTCTACAATACGTTTTCAAGCATTAAGAGAAGCTGCAAATAGAAAAGCAGTTCATTTTGAAGAAACAAATAGGAAATCAACCATTTTTGGCTCCAATGTGTTTAATGAAAAAGCCATGAAGCAATATTTAACTTCAGATGCTTTTAAAGCGGTACAAGGTGCTATTGAACATGGAACTAAGATAGATAGAAAACTTGCTGATTATATTGCGATGGGAATGAAAGAGTGGGCTTTGTCAAAAGGAGTTACTCATTATACCCACTGGTTTCAACCTTTAACAGGAACTACTGCCGAAAAACACGATGCTTTTTTTGAAACTTCGTATGATGGTAGTGATCCAGTAGAAAAATTTGGTGGAGCTCAATTAGTGCAACAAGAACCAGATGCTTCTAGTTTTCCTAACGGAGGAATTAGAAACACATTTGAAGCTCGTGGGTATACAGCCTGGGATCCAACTTCTCCAGCATTTATATATGGTACTACTTTATGTATTCCTACGGTTTTTATTTCTTATACGGGTGAAGCCTTAGATAATAAAATTCCATTACTAAGAGCTTTAGCTGCAATGGATGAAGCAGCGACTGAAGTTTGCCGCTATTTTGATAAGAATGTAAAAAAGGTAACTGCAACCTTAGGTTGGGAGCAGGAATATTTTCTGGTAGATAAAGCTTTGGCACATTCTCGTCCTGATTTAATGATGACAGGAAGAACCTTATTAGGACATACATCGGCAAAAGGGCAACAATTAGACGATCGAAACAAATTTAGCAGTAGATCATAACTGTCTTTTGATGGATGTGATGCAAAAAGTGGCCGAACGTCACGACTTCATTGTTTTATTCCATGAAAAACCTTTTAAAGGTGTGAATGGTTCTGGAAAACACAATAACTGGTCATTGGCAACTGATACTGGAGTGAATCTGTTGAGTCCAAGTAAAACACCAATGAGTAATTTACAGTTTTTGACTTTCTTTATCAATACTATCAAAGCGGTAAATGATTACGAAGAATTGTTGCGTGCTTCGATTGCAACGGCAAGTAACGACCATCGTTTAGGAGCTAATGAAGCGCCACCTGCAATTATTTCGGTGTTTATTGGTGAGCAATTGACTAAAGTTCTGGCTGAATTAGAAAGTGTAACTACTGGAAAATTATCTCCAGAAGAGAAAACCGATTTGAAATTAAACGTAGTTGGAAAAATTCCAGAGGTAATTTTAGATAATACCGATAGAAATAGAACGTCTCCTTTTGCATTTACAGGAAATAAATTTGAGTTTAGAGCGGTAGGTTCTTCGGCAAACTGTTCGAATGCAATGACTACTTTAAATACTATTGTTGCTAAACAATTGAGAGATTTTAAAGTGGCTGTTGATGCTTTGATTGAATCGAAAGCAATGAAAAAAGACGATGCGATTTTTAATGTTTTGAGAGAATATATTAAGGTTTCAAAAGATATTCTTTTTGAAGGCGATGGATATAGCGAAGCTTGGGAAAAAGAAGCTAAGAAAAGAGGTTTGAGTAATTTTAAAACTACACCTGAAGCTTTAAAAGCAAGAGCGTCAAAAAGAGCCTTGGAATTGTTTTCAGAAATGGGAATTATGAATCATGTGGAAGTTGAAGCGCGTTACGAAATTGAATTAGAAGAATACACTAAGAAAATCCAAATTGAAAGTAGGGTTTTAGGAGATATTTCGAAAAATCATGTGATTCCAACAGCCATTCGTTATCAAAACACTTTGATTGAAAATGTAAAAGGCTTGAAAGATATTTTTGGAAAAGAATTCGAATCCATTGCTAAAGAGCAAATTGGTTTGATAAAAGAAATTTCTACTCATATAGAAGGTATCAATGCTAAAGTGGAGGAGATGCGTAATGAAAGAAAAAATGCGAATGCTTTGAATGATGCTCAAAAAACAGCTGAGGCTTATTGCAATAAAGTAAAACCGTATTTTGAAATCATTAGAACGCACTGTGATAAATTAGAATTATTAGTTGATAATGAATTGTGGACGCTAACTAAATACAGAGAGTTGTTGTTTACAAAATAATTATAAGTGAATGGTTGTGAGTTAGAGGTTATGGGTTCAGGGCTCTTAACTTCTAACTTTTAACCTCTAACTTCTATAAAAAAATAATTATCTTTGCCGCAAAACCAAGTTGCCTCATTGCAACTAACACAATTACAATTCATGAGTTCAGATACTTCAAAAAGATATGCACAAAGAGGTGTTTCGGCATCCAAAGAAGATGTACACAATGCTATAAAAAATATAGATAAAGGATTGTTTCCTCAGGCATTTTGTAAAATTGTCCCTGATTATCTAACCCAAGACGACGAATATTGTCTTATCATGCATGCTGATGGAGCGGGAACAAAATCCTCATTGGCTTACATGTATTGGAAAGAAACTGGAGATGTTTCAGTTTGGAAAGGCATCGCTCAGGATGCTTTAATCATGAATATCGACGATTTATTGTGTGTAGGTGCAACCGATAATAT
>NCET01000352.1 GCA_002280815.1 Flavobacteriales bacterium 32-34-25
TTAGAACGATTAGAAACTTTTGTACATCGCACTTTTAACGGCCTGGATTTTATTGGTTTTATCAAATCTTTACAAAACATCTATCAAAATCACGATGGTTTAGAAGCTGTTTTTGCTAAACATCAAGAAACAAATTCGATGCAAAAAAGCATCTCTGAGTTTAAAAAAACCTTTTTTGAAATTCCGCATTTAGCTCGCACTCAAAAACACATTTCAGATCCTTTGAATAATTCGGCGGCTAAGAGAATTAATATGTACCTGCGCTGGATGTGTCGCCAAGACAATAAAGGTGTCGATTTAGGAATTTGGAAAAGCATCTCTCCCGCTCTACTTTCCTGCCCTCTAGATGTTCATTCGGGAAATGTAGCCCGAAAACTAGATTTGCTTAACCGAAAACAAAACGATGGCAAAGCTCTTTTTGAATTGGATTCTAAACTTCGAGAATTTGATTCCACTGATCCTGTAAAATATGATTTTGCTCTTTTTGGATTAGGTGTTTTTGAAGGATTTTAATCCTGTTAATGTAAAAATTTTAACATATAGAAAAAGTAGTAATGTTGTTTTCTGTAATATTTTTACATTTAATTAACACAAAAGATGTATTTTATCGGTTTTTTTACACACTTAATCGATATTATTGATTTTTATTCATTACTTTTATCTTGTAAATAACCCCTGTTACAAAACTAATAACCTACAAGAAAATGAATCTTTCAAAAAAAATTGTTCTAGCTGAGGATAACTCAATCCTTTCAAAATTGTTACAATTCAAATTAGAAAAAGAAGGTTATCAACTCTTAATAGCTACCAATGGCAAAGAAGCCGTTGATCTAATTGAAGGCAACAATCCCGATATGATTCTTACTGATATCATGATGCCTTTTATTAGTGGACTAGAAGTTATAAGCCATGTTAGAAACAAGCTTGAGATGAGAACACCTATTGTTGTATTTTCTTCTGCAGGTCAGGAAGAAATGGTTTTAAACGCTTTCAATTTAGGTGCAACCGATTTTATGAGCAAGCCTTTTAGCCCAAACGAATTAATTATTCGTATTAAAAGGTTGATGCAGTAAAGCTAAAATCAACTATTATGGTAGAATTTCTTCAAAATAGTATTGTAGCGCTATACAATTCGCACCCTATTATTCAATTCAGTATTGATTTATCGGTGATTTTCACTGCTATTATAATACTACTGATTATCTATTTAAAAAACATTAGAGATAGATTAAGAATAAAAAGGCGGATAGAAGCTACATATCAAAAAAAATACGAATCAGACCTTATAGAATATCTATATGCAGGTGATGATGATGCAAACATTAGTGTACAACAACAAAAAATAGTTGTTTATTTAAAAAAATGTGCCGAAAATCGCTTAAAGAGAAAGCTAATAATTGCCACTTTTTTAAAGCTAAAAAATGAAATTTCGGGTGAAACATCCGATGCAATTCAAAATTTGTATTATCAAACTGGTTTAATCAATTCAGCAACTTCTAGATTAAAGAGTAAAAAATGGGATAGTGTAGCTCGAGCAATTAGAGAATTAACCCTTTTTGAAATTAAAGAAGCGCATGATGAAATCATTCAATTAATTAATCATCCAAGGAAAGAAGTACGTAATGAAATTCAGAAATATCTAGTCAAATTATTCCGTTTTGATGGACTTGAATTTTTGAATGTATTGGAAAGCCCACTATCAGAATGGGATCAGATTCAATTATTAGAAATTTTAAATAAATTTAATAATCTTGAGATTCCAGATATGAATAATTGGTTGCAATCAAAAAACAAATCAGTTATTTCTTTTACACTGAAACTTGTGAAAATATACAATCAATTTGGTGTTCAAGACGAAGTTATTGCACTTTTCAATCATCCAGACACCGAAATTAGAATTGAAGCAATTAATATTGTTAGTCATTTAGGAATTTACGAAGCTGTAGCAATCTTAAAAGAAGATTACCATACCAGAAGCCTAGAAGAACAAATTGCTTTTTTCAAAATGATGGAAGATATGGCAATGCCTGATGACATTGAGTTTGTTAGAGAACATATAGAACATGATAATTTTTATATTCGAATTTCAGTAATGAAAATCATGAACCTAATTACTGTTGACGATGACAACACTTTCAAAATTAACACTGCAATTCCAGATTTTTCAATAGAAAAAAATTTAACTAAAGCCAGTTAATTATGATTCTAAATATACCTGAACAACTTATCAACTTTTTTGATTCTATTTTTTTTGGTTTTGCAATGGCTGCTATTATATCTTATATTATTCTAGCAATAATATCAGCTTTTGAAACGGTAAATTATATGAAGAAAAATAGTTTTGTAAATTATACCGAAATATTATCTTCATCTATATCTCCATCAATTTCTATCATTGCACCAGCTTATAATGAAAGCTTAAACATTGTAGAAAATGTGCGCTCTTTGTTGTCTAATCATTATGTAAATTACGATGTAATTATTATAAATGATGGTAGTAAAGATGATAGTCTAGAGAAATTAATTGCCGCTTACGACTTGGTAAAAGTAGATTATTTAATCAATAATCAAATTAAGACAAAACCGCTTAGAAAAGGCGTTTTTAAATCTACCAATCCCGCTTTTGAAAAATTAATTGTGGTTGACAAAGAAAATGGTGGAAAAGCCGATGCACTAAATTTAGGATTAAATATTAGTACTAATAAATATGTAGCTTGCATTGATGTTGACTGCTTGTTACTAGAAGATTCTTTGCAAAAAATGATTAAACCTTTCCTGGAAGCTACTGATCATAAAGTTATTGCTGCTGGTGGAGTAATTAGAATTGCTAATTCCTGCATCATAAAAGATGGAAAACTACTCGATATCAATTTTCCTAAAAACCGAATTGTAAGAGGACAAATTTTAGAATATTTAAGAGCTTTTCTATTGGGACGAATGGCATGGAGTAAACTCAATGGATTATTAGTTATTTCAGGAGCTTTTGGTTTATTTGACTGCAAATTCCAGTGATATTGACCACCCAATTCCAATTTAAAGTGACCACCTGATTCCAATTCAAAATGACCACCTAATTCCGGAGCAAAATGACCAC
>NCET01000026.1 GCA_002280815.1 Flavobacteriales bacterium 32-34-25
GGTGGTCAATTTGAACTGGAAAGTGGTGGTCAGTTTGCTCCGGAACTGGTGGTCAATTTACACTGGAAAGTGGTGGTCAATTTGACCGGTTTTTCCACAGAACAATATATTTCATTTATAGCCGAAAATGAAGGTGTATTATTTGAAAATATCTCTCGTGCCATAAATGATGAATTCAATGAATGTTCCGAAATAGAAGAACCTAGACTACTGCAAATCTTTGATTCTGAAAATCGATTTTCAAATAAAAATTTAGATTTTGAATATCGTTTATTTCCCTTACTGATAGATTTATGCTCTCTTTTAAATGAAACGCCATGAAAGATATAACCACCACATTCGGTACACTATACCATCCTGTCAAAGCCTTTGTAATCTATGAGAAAGACTGCCATGAGAAAAGTTTTTATGTAGAAAGCTATGATATCGACAAAAATGGTTACCCCATCAATGCACATCCTTTGAGTTTAAAAGAAAGTAATCAATTGGCAAATGCTTTGGACACCTCCGATGAACTCAAACGCAATTTTTTAAAACCATCGGGCTTGCTTCCTAAAAATATTTTATACATCAATCCCGACCATAATGGTTATGCCATTTGGTTTACCCCTGCTCAAAGACTTGATTTGTTTTTCGTGGAAAGTTTAGGGATTCCAAACGGCTTGGCTTCCCTCCCGCCTTTGCTTTGGAAAGCCTCCAAAAAAAGCTTGTATTTGTATGCTTTGGATAACATTACAGACATCAATGAAGAGACAGAAATATTCCACGCCCCTTTTTTTAATCTATATGATGATGGAAAGGTTTGTATGGGTACGGTAGCAGTAAATATAAAAGCAGATTGTCTTCTCGAAGAATTTATAAAGCAATGGGAAAAGTACTTTTTCAACAGCTATTTCAGCCATCTAATACGTGACAAAAGCCCAGTAAAGAGCAACATTATTCAGCTATGGCAAAAACTTGTGAATAGCCGAAAACAATTCCCTATGAAATCCCTAATCAAAAATGGTTTAACGCTTAAACAACTACTATTATGAAACCACAAACAGCCGTACATTACACCGACAATTATCTGATAAATCCAACCAATCCCATTACTGTGAATCTTATCGGTGCAGGAGGAACTGGAAGCAATATGCTTATGGCATTGGCAAAAATGAACCACAGTCTTATCGCTTTAGGACATACAGGATTGCAAGTCAATTTATTTGATGATGATAGGGTAACTAAAGCCAATCAGGGGCGACAACTTTTTGCAGATGCAGAGCTTGGACTACCCAAAGCTGTCGCACTCATCAACCGAACCAATCGTTTTTTTGGAACGAACTGGAAAGCTATTACCGAGCAGTTCAGTAAAGGTAATTTGAAATTATTACCCAATCAAGGTAAGGTGAATATCTTTATCAGTTGTGTAGATACGGCATCAGCACGATTTGACATTGCTAATGCTTTAGAGAAATTTACAGAACACAATAGTTGGGAACGAAATAAATCCCTTTATTGGTTGGATATTGGCAATTCACACCATACAGGTCAGGTCATTCTCTCCACTATCGGAAATATTCAACAACCCCATTCCAAACTATTTAGGACTGTACCTAATCTTCCCTATGTAACAGAGGAATTTAAAGAATTACTGAAATCACAGAACGATAACAATGAACCTAGCTGTTCCCTTACCGAAGCATTAGAAAAACAGGATTTGTTTATTAATTCAACTCTTGCCAACATGGGAGCATCACTCTTATGGAAATTGTTTCGTGATGGTATGACCCAACATCGGGGTTTCTTTCTCAACCTTTCGGAATTCAGATCACAACCCATTATAGTGGGCTGATGCTCGCCGCCCCGCAATTGTTCTTCCTGGGGTCAGAACAATTGCGGGGCGTTCTAAGCGGTACAGTCACTTGCACTAAACTGCCACTAACCTATCGGTTGGGTCTGTTTATGCAAGTGATTTAACATTTATTTTTAAATTTATTTAAGCAGAGTGCTATAATTCTGTTCTACTAAATTATTAAAGTATTTACATTGTCGAATTTCAATTTTAGAAAATGAACGTTTGTTATAAGCTTTAATTACACTACTATTTAAGCCACTCTTGTCAATATTTATTAATTGGAGTGCAATTACTATGGAACTCCTTGACTATAAATATCTGGTTTCTAAATATCTACCAACTTCTCTTTTCAATAAGAGACCTCCTGAATTATCAGAATTTATCAACTGTCCTATCCAGATAACAGCATTGCCCTTTTATTTTAATATAAGTCTTGTTGATTCTCCAACTACAGCAAACTTATAATTTACGTTTCTTCATTTGCATCACAATTAACAGTGCAAACATATATACCCAACATTAAATAGCAGAATGATCAACATTGACATTTTGTATTCAAAAATAATATAAAATAAAACTTATATTTAGACACGACAGACTCAATATTTAAAGACCTATAACAATTTATTTTATGATGTGATTTGAAAAATCTGCTGTTTTTTCGCAACAAATTTGTTCCATAACTTGTTGTAATTCGGTTTTCAAGAGTGAAATAGTATGATCTCCTCCTTGCTTTCCTAAAGCAGCAACTCCATACATAAAGGAACGTCCTAAAAAAGTAAAATCAGCACCACTAGCTAAAGATCTGGCAATATCTGGACCAGAACGTATTCCACTATCCATCATTACTTTAATGTCTTTTCTATACTTTTCAGCAATTCTAGCTAAAGGTTTTATAGAAGACTCACCTGCATCTAATTGTCTTCCTCCGTGGTTAGAAACGATAACTCCATCCACCCCCAAACTAATAGCTTTCTCTACATCATACTTATTAGCAATACCTTTTATAACTAACTTTCCTTTCCACATATCACGTATAGGCTTAATTTTTTCTTCATTTAATCTTCCTGAAAAAGTAGCATCCATGAATTTTCCTAATTGTTTCAAATCCAAACCTTTTGGCATATAAGGTTTTAGAGTCTCAAAACTAGGTTGACCATATTTTAAGGTATTTAGAGCCCATTCTGGTTTCCCTAAAACTTGAAGAATGTTAGCTACAGACATCTTTGGAGGCATAGCCAATCCGTTTCGGATATCTCTCGGTCGGAATCCAAAAGTAGGAACATCTGATAAAATTACCAAAACTGGACATTCAGCTGCTTCCGCTCTTTTGATGATACTATCACGTAATCTGTTTTCAGCTGGATGATACAATTGGAACCATGATCTACCTTCTGTAATTTCGGCAATTCTTTCGATACTACTGGTAGTAACTGTACTTAATATAAAAGGAACATTGTGCTCAAAAGCGGCTTTTGCTAAAATTTCAGGAGCATTAGGCCACATTAGTCCTTGCAAACCAACTGGAGCAATACCAAATGGAGCATCGTAAGTATGTCCAAAAAGTTCTGTTTCCATACTCGAACCAGTATGTTTACTTAAATAATAAGGTAACAATTCGACATCTCTAATTTCTTTAGTATTCTTATAAAGGTTTACATCTTCATTACAACCTCCATCAAGATATTCAAATGCAAATCTTGGAATTTGTTTTTGAGCTTTTTTCCTCAAATCGTCAATTGAAGGGTATTTAGTATTGATTTTTATTTCCTTTTTATTATTCATTTTTTTAATTTTTATATTCTAATTGAGAGGAAAGGTATTTAACTTTAATTGTTATTTTGAATTTGAGTACATAATTGATTAATATTACAAAATATAAACAAATCTACTTTCTTTATTTTTTTTCAAATTATTATTAGATACTTAACATTCTATAATAATAGAATTGCTTCCATTCTGTAGTCAGCAGTCAGTAATTAGATTACAGTTGGAATATACGGTTCATTTGCACCCATTTTTCTCCTGGTTTTGCATTAGGCAATGCTTTTTGATACTTCCACATTATCTCTTCCCATTTTTGCACAATAGGATTTTCTGCATCCATTTTTCCTTTCTTTTCAAGAGTAAAACTAGCATTGGTATCCATTATTAAAAATAATCGATCATCAACATGATAAATTTCAGCTTTGAGAATCCCCGATTCTTGTAAGCTTTCTATAATTTCAGGCCAAACAATTTTATGATATTCAATATAATTTCTAATTAATTCTTCATCATTGATCAAATCAAGGGCAAAACAATATCTTTTCATTTTTTTATAGTTATTAAAAGAATCATTATCATCAGCAATAGCGTGAATTATTATTTTTTATTTAGCACAGATTGCTATTAATCATGAACTTTCATTGTTCTGTAACCATATATAGCAATAATACAGAAACAAACAAATGGTAATAAGAATGAAATATTTACCGCTGAAAATGCACCTATAGTTTTAAAATCAATAATTGCTCCTTGGAAAATGGGCATAATTGCACCACCAACAATTGCCATAACTAAACCAGCTGCTCCAAGTGTAGAATCTTCTTCGTTCAAGCCATGTAACGCAATTCCATATATCGTAGGAAACATTAATGACATAAAAAATGAGGTTGCTATAAGGAAATACAAACCTGTGATTCCTCCAATAAATACCGTACAAAAGGTTGTTATCATTCCTCCTATTGCAAAAAGAGTTAACAAGACTCTTGAGTTTACATATTTCATTAAGAAAGTACATATGAACCTACTAACCAAAAACATTCCCATAGCCACTATATTATAATTTTGAGCTTCGGCTTTGGCTATGCCAAGATTATCCGCATATTGGATAATAAATGTCCAACACATAATCTGAGCAGCAACATAAAATAACTGTGCCCAAACACCTTCGCGGTATTTACCGTTTTTAATTAATCGTTTAAAACTATCATAAACAGAACCTATTTCAATATTTTTTGTTCGTTCTGGCATTTTTAAAAAAGAGATAACAACAAACATTAGTATAACCACAAAACCAAGTATTAAATAAGGATTTCTAATAATCGTTAAGTCATGGGTTCTAATAACCATCTTCTGAGCCTCATCCAAATTGGTAAAAATCAATTCACCCATTTCATTTCTTTTATCAGAATCTAAAAACGTTAGAATAAATTTAGATGCTACAAACATTCCCAAAAGAGAACCTATTGGATTGAAAGCTTGTGCTAAATTTAAGCGTTGGGTTGCTGTACGCTCATCTCCCATTGCTAAAATGTATGGGTTAGCAGTTGTTTCTAAAAAAGCCAATCCAAAAGTTAATATATAAAGAGAAAATAAAAAGAATTCGAAAATCTCATACTTTGCTGCGGGATAAAACAACAATGCCCCGAAAGCATAAAGGCCTAAGCCTAATAAGATTCCTTTTTTGTAACTGTATTTCCTAATAAAAAGAGCGGCAGGAATTGCCATAGTAGCATAACCACCATAAAATGCAAACTGAATCAATGCTGCTTTTGCAGTAGAAATTTCCATGACAGTAGCAAAAGCTGCGACCATAGGATTGGTAATATCATTAGCAAAGCCCCATAAAGTAAATAAAGAGGTTATTAAAATAAAAGGCAATAAAACCTCTTTTGATACCACTGGTACTTTTGTTGATTTTTCCATTTTTTTATTATATTATTTATAAAGACCTGTCTAAATGCGTATATCCTCCGTCTACAAATACCAATTGTCCTGTTGTATGGCTGGATTTATTTGATAATAAAAATGCCACTGTATTCGCAATTTCCTCAGTAGTGGTCATACGGTTTTCAAATGGAATTTTTTTAACAATTTCGCTAAGTTTTTTCTCTGGTTCTGGAAAGGTATTCAACCAACTCTCATAAAGAGGCGTGAAACTTTCAGCAACTATAACAGCATTGACTCTAATACCATAAGGAAGCAATTCTACAGCCCATTCTCTTGTAATTGCATTACGCCCTCCATTTGCTGCAGCATAACCCGAAGTACACCCTTGGCCAGTTATCGATGTTTTAGAGCCTATATTAACAATTGATCCTTTACTCTTTTTAAGTTCTGGAAGTGCATAATGAGCCAACATATAATAGTGTGCTAAATTTCTTTTAATGGACTCCATGAAATCTTCATAATTTCCGTTTTCTAAACCCACATTATCATTTACACCTGCATTATTAACTAATCCATCAATTCTACCAAACTCTTGTACCACTTGCTCTACAGCAAGTTTACATTGTTCTGGATCTGTTAATTCTACGAAAGCATAAGAGACTTTTTGATTTTTATCATCAATAAATTGTATAGCCTCTAGTATATTTTTTTTGTTTCTATCTAAAATTACTGGTATAGCTCCTTCTTGGGCAAGAAGGTTACAAATTCCATTTCCAATTCCTTGTGAGCCTCCTGATACTATAATTACTTTATCTTTAAGTCCTAAATCCATTTTTTATTTTATAACTATTTTTAAATAATACTATTCTAACCATCATATATCAAATCATACAACGGTTAGAGTTTTTTATAAAAATACTGGTGTGTATTTTAACGTATTAAACGTAAGCTTTTACCTTTTGCTTAGAGATACCTAAACCATCAATACTAACTCCATAATATCTCCATAATATCTCCTTCTTTTAAATACATTGGAGGATTCAAACCTAAACCTACCCCAAAAGGTGTTCCTGTTGAAATAATATCACCAAGCGACAAAGTCATAATCTAACTGATATGACTTACAACATATTGTACATTAAAAATAAAATCAGATGTACAATCGTTAAGTTCCAATACAGCCGTTGTCGATTTAAAGAATATACAGGCTCTTTTGGCACTTCCATACCCGATTCAGTAGCGTATTGTGCGTAATTCAATCCTACATAAACCAATTTAGAAGGTCTTACTAAAGGTGCCCCCAAGCGAATAGTAGCAGTTATTACAGGACAATTATCTTGATTTATTTTTAACCAACTTTCTAATTTTTCTATACAGTTATTTCCGAAAAAATCTTCGTTAAAATCACTCCCAAAATCGGACACATCAATTCTTGTCCCATTTTCTAATTGAACACCTGGTTTCTCTTCACCAATTGCTCCAAATCATATTAACTTCATCGTTAATTTTTTTGTATGTTATTAGTTCCCGTTTAATGTTACAAATCCTCCGTCAAGTGCATAATTAGAACCTGTTATAAAAGAGGCTTCATCAGAGCATAAATACAAAGCTAAATTAGCAACTTCTTCGGGTTCACCCATTCTACCAATTGGTTGGGTTTTTGACAGTTTTTCAAACATTTCTGCTTGTTTATCTGGATAGTTCTTTTTGATAAAACCATCAACAAAAGGCGTATGAATTCTTGCTGGTGAAATACAATTGCAACGAATACCATATTTCACATAATCTTTGGCAATTGAATAAGTCATCGTTAATACAGCACCTTTTGTCATAGAATAAGCAAAACGATCAAATATACCTACCGTTGATGCTATAGAAGCCATATTCAAAATAACTCCACCTTTGCTTTTCATTTCACTAATTACTGCTTGAATACAATGATACACGCCTTTTACATTCACATCATACAATTGATCTAAATCCTCTTCAGCAGTGTTTTCTATATTTCCAACATGAGCAATGCCAGCATTATTTATTAATATATCAATACTTGTCTGTTCTGTAATGTTTTTTATAACTTCTTTTACTTGTTTTTGATTCGCTACATTGCATTGGTAAGCTGCTGCTTTTCCGCCATTTTTCTGAATCTCTTCAACTGTACTAATTGCATTTTCAATGTTCATTTCTAAAATTTGAACATTTGCACCTTGTTCTGCTAAAGCAACTGAAATAGCTTTACCTATTCCGCTACCACCACCTGTAACTACCGCTGTTTTCCCTGTTAAATTAAACTTCATAATCTAAATTGCTCCCATTTTATTCTTATTTATTTCAACCCAAATTTTACCTTGTGGAAATTCATAACTTTCAAGTGATTGACTTCTCATAGTAATACTATAACCTGGCAACTTTGGTGGCATATAGGCACCATTTTTTATCACTACTGGATCAAGAAAATGTCCGTGAAGATGATCTACATATTCTATTATCCTGTCATCTAAACTTCCACTAATAACAATATAATCAATCATTGATAAATGCTGTACATATTCGCATAATCCTACTCCTCCTGCATGAGGACAAACAGGAATATTGAATTTAGCGGCCATCAATAAAATAGCTAATATTTCGTTTACACCACCTACTCTACAGCTGTCTATTTGACAAATTCCAATTGCGTTTGCTTGTAAAAGCTGTTTAAACATCACTCTGTTTTGGCAATGTTCTCCAGTTGCCACTTTAATGGGTGCTACCGCTTTTGCAATTTTAGCATGACCTAAAATATCATCAGGACTTGTTGGCTCTTCAATCCACCAAGGATTAAACTTTTTAAGAGAATCCATATTTTCTATTGCTTCATCAACATCCCATTTTTGGTTTGCATCCATCATCAGCTTTAAATCATCACCAATTTCTTCTCTGATAATTGAAGCTCGTCGCATATCGTCTTGTAAATCGGATCCAACTTTTATCTTCATGTGCTTAAAACCTTCCGCTTTAGCTTCACGACACAATCTTCTCATTTTATCATCTGAATATCCTAACCAACCGGCAGAAGTGGTATAAGCAGGATACCCATTGGCTTCTAAATAAGCAATACGTTCTTTTTTGGTAGCTTCTTTAGCTTTCAACATAGCCAAAGCCTCTTCAGGAGTTATAGCATCTGTAATATAAGTAAAGTCAACACAGGCTACAAATTCTTCTGGACTCATATCTGCTAAAAGTTTCCATAAAGGCTTACCTTCTATTTTAGCATATAAATCCCAAACAGCATTTACAATTGCACCTGTAGCTAAATGAATTACTCCTTTCTCAGGTCCCAACCAACGTAATTGGCTATCACCAGTAATCATTCTCCAAAAACCAGCCATATCATCGGTAAACTCTTTTAATTCTTTACCAACAATTAAAGGACTCAAAGAATTAATTGCAGCAACACAAAGTTCATTTCCTCTACCAATAGTAAAGGTTAAACCATGACCTTCCAATCCGTCAGGGTGACTGGTTTCTAAAATAACGTAGGCCGCTGAATAATCTGGATCGGGATTCATAGCATCTGATCCGTCTAATGATAAACTGGTAGGAAAACGAACGTCCTTTACTTGGATGCTCATAATGATGATGTTTTGCTTCATTTTTTATAATAATTTAAAAAAATAAAATTAACGGTTAAAATCACCATACACTAACACATCATCAACCTACACTGATACTTTTTTTGCCTTTTTTATTATTTTTATGTAATTTCATGAATTCAGTTGGAGACATATTCTTTATTTCTTTAAAATGCCTATTAAAATTCGAAATATTATTATAGCCCGATTCATAACAGATGGTTGTGATGTCTTTTTTTGCTTCTAGTAATAATTTACAAGCGAAACCAACCCTTATTTCATTTAAATACTTGGTAAACGTTTTTCTCTGAACACGATTAAAGAAACGACTAAAAGAGGAATGATTCATATTTATATAATCAGCAACATCTTTAGAACTCAAGTTACTTCTGAAATTATCAAAAATATAATTATACATTTTATCCAAATTATTATCAATTGAATTATCACTCGGACTCCGGAAGCCTATACTTGATAATAATTTATAATTGTTATGATTCGCTAATTCATAAAGAATTTCGATGAACTTAATCGTTCTATCAAAAGCACCATTTTCATTAAAATTAATAATTTTACTTTTTAATCTATTATCAACTTCATGAAATCGGATTCCTCTTGAAGCTCGTTCAATAAGATCTCCGATAGGTTTCATTTCAGGAGCGCGATTAAAAATATCTCCTAAAAATTCCTTATCAAAATGTACAGCAAGTGCTTTTGCTATTAATTCTGAATTTTTTAAAAAATATTCATCATCATTTAGCCATTTATGAGGTAGATTCTTCCCTATTAAAACAATATCGTTTTCTTCAAATTTTTCAATACTATCACCTATAAAACTAGTACCTGTACTTTTTATAATGACCACTAATTCTAATTCTGGATGATAATGCCAGAGTTTCAAAAAATGATTATACTCATTAATACTAACAGAAAAAGATGTGGTATCAAATTTTGTTTTATTTAATAAATGAAGCTTCATGTTTTTGTATTTATTGAGAAAATCATCTTAAATTATCAAAAACAAACTTAAAACAAAATATTTTGAGATAGCAGATTTACATTCATAAAAAGTATATTTAAGATGTTTCATCGTTTATTTATCTCTTTATTCAAACTCAAATATTTTATCCATCAGTATCCCGTTTTCTCCAGTTTTTTTTTGCAAACGGTAATGCTTTTTGATATTTCCTCATCAATTCTTCCCATTCCTGAACTTTAGGATTATTGGCATCCATCTCTGATTTTTTTTTCGAATGAAAAATCTTTATTAGCTTCAATTATCATAAACATGCGATTACCAACGTTATAAATATTGAGCAGCTCAATTCCACTGTCTTTTATAATTTCTATAATTCCAGACCAAACCTCAAGATGATAACTTTTGTACTACTCTATCATCTCTAAATCATCCTTTAAATCTAAAGCAAAACAATATTTTTGTGTTCTCATAAAAGTTTTCTTTAAAACCAATTGTTAAGTTTTACTCATTGACACCTTCTTTATCAAAATACAGACCTATTTCGGCTAATGCTGGCTCCTGCCTAGCTGACTCAATACATAACCTTACTTTAGATGCAGTTACAGCAGGAAACTCCAATAACCTTTTGAAACCAATAGTAGTCCCTTCAGTTGCTTTTTTCCATTCCTTCCAATTCCAATATTCAAGAACAAATTTCTCTACCCTTTGACCAATCGTAATGTTTTCTTGAAGTAGTAACACATTAAATGTTTTTTCTTTCTTCAAATTCATTTCAATCCTATTATCATTCTCTTTCATTGAAAAAGAATGGTCTGTAGCGTCATTTCCATCTAATAAACATTTTATTTTTTTAACTGCTCCAACTTCTTTGGCTCCTTTTAAAAAATTCACTTTAAATATAGCATCCAGTTTCTCTTTCCAAGACTTTAATGCCTTAATATCAAAATCAGTAATTAATCCTCTTGTATCAGGTGGAATATTCAATAAAAGAACTCCATTTCTTCCTACAGAATGAAAATAAATTTCTTTAAGATACTCTGGTGTTTTTACTTTTTTATCTCCATTTTCATAATGCATCATACCTGTGAGTCTTTAGTTTTGGTGTAACAAATTTCTTGCTTTTTATGCTTACTTTTTATTATTTCTAACTAGCACTTGAACTAATTAAAAAATAGCTGATTTCTTAATTGATGAAATTGCCAAGTATTTTTCAGAACAGCAGTGTTTTGGACATTAATCACAATAGGTAAATTTGCCAAACAAAGAAGAAGAAAACAATAAAAACCCTTTTAAGATTTCATTTTTTATAAATGTAAAATGTTACTAAATAAAAAAGTAAGATTTATCTCTCAATAAATCCGACTTTCTAAATAAAGTTATAGGTATAGGCGTTTAGGTCGCAAATAATTATCTTAGCCTTATGGCAGATAGAAATATTTTCAGAGGAGTGAATTCGATAAAATTTCATAATAGATTTAAAGATGATAATGATTGTTTGATTTATCTTTCAGAAATAAAATGGGCGGACGGATATAAATGTAAACGGTGTGATAACGACAAGTTCGGGAATGGAAAAAATCCTCAAAACAGACGATGTACAAAATGCAGATACGATGAAAGTCCTACAACAGGAACAATGTTTGAGAAGATTAAATTTTCTCTTTTAATTGCATTCCATATTGCCTTTAAAATTAGCACTAAGAAGAAAGGGATGTCATCTTTAGAGTTAAGTTCAGAGTTTGAACTTCGTCAAAAGACTTGTTGGTCTTTCAAATCAAAAGTGCAACAAGCAATGAAAAGCAGCTTGAACCACCCATTAACAGGGATAATTCATGTCGATGAGTTTATGGTTGGCGGTCCAGAAGAAAATCAGAAAGGGAGAAGTAAAGGGTTAAAAAAACTTGCTGTTCTTGCCGTAGAAATTTTAGACGATGGTGTTGGACGTGCTTATGCTGAGGTTATAGAACATTCATCTGCAACAGAATTGGGAACTTTTTTAAAGAAATATGTATCAAAAGAAGCTACTATAATTACTGATAAATGGAGAGGTTATAGTCCGTTGAAAAAAGATTTTTTAAACCTGAAACAAGTTGATTCAGATGATGGAAAAAACTTTAAAGAGTTACATATCCACATAATGAATATCAAAGGTTGGCTAAGAGGAATACATCATCATTGCAGCAAAGAACATATGCAGGATTATTTGAATGAATATCATTTTAGATACAACAGAAGGTCAAATATGGATACAATCTTCGATGTGTTAATACGAAAGATGGTTAATTACAAAGAAAATTCAATAAATTCAATAACTAACGAGTGCGACTAAAGTGCCTATACCTATAAAGTTAAATTAATTTTCTACTATTATTTTTCTAGTTATTTTTAAATTAGTACCTTCTAAAATTATCAGGTAAACTCCTTTACTCAAACCTTCCATACCGAACTCCATTTTATTCATCCCTTTGATTGTATTTACTTTACGGCTCCACATTAGTTGTCCTGCTATATTGGATAGCGATATGATCACTCCATCTTCTGGTGAATCTGTAACAAAATCTAATTTTAAAGGAACTCCATTTTTTAAAGGATTAGGATAAATATTCAATCTATTGGTGTCTAAATCAACTTTATCTACGGCAACTTTATCTACGGCAACTTTATTAAAATTTGCGGCAGGATTAAAATATCCATAAACTTCTACTTCTCCCATGTGCAAAATTTGGCTTGTGCTATTTAGCTGTATTCTTACATATCGTCCTGAACCACCAACTGTCCTTACAGAAGGAGAACCTGCTTGTCCTGTATTCAGAAAACTTCTTACACCACTTTGAGCTAGTGTCCCAGAAACTGTATTAGAAGTAAATGGAACGTCCGAAACAAAAATATAATAGTTTGTTAATCGATTCGCACAACAATCGGTTCTATTATACAACTTAACATCGGTTAAATTAGCTATAGCTCCTAAATCTACCTGCCACCATGGCTGTGATTCTTGCAGAGTGTGAGATCCTTGTAAATTTGGATAAAGTATACCACTGGTATCACCATCTACTGATTTTGAAGCTACGTATGATCCACTAGTACTAGATTGAGTTGCTGGTTGATATAATGCAAGATTGGTTAACTCATTTTGCCAATAAAACAAATCTGCTTTTCCTCCGTCTAAAGTAATGTCAACCGTATATCGCTTCCCTGAAACCAGTGTCAATGAAACTGTTTCTTCAGCTCCTGTACTACGGTTTATGCGTTTTAGCACATCTACTGGAAGAGTTCCAAAGTCAATCGCCAAACGAATTTTTTGGGTAGCTTTATTTGCTTTTCCCGCAATAGTGTCGGTTGCAAACGCAGGGGTTCCATCAGCATTACAACAACCATTGGCTTTTGTCAAACCATTCATAATCATGAAAAATTTAGTTTTATTATTAGGTAATGGTCCTAAAGTTAAATCTGTATCGGTAGCTAAATTAGGTACTGGCTTGAAATAACCTACCAGCACATCGCCCCTTAATCCATTATTTGTAGCAGGAACTTGATTAGTAGCTGTTATACTGGTAATATAACTGCCTGCTCCACTTGTCCAAAGTGGTGTTTCAGCAGATCTTGGGTTCGTTGTAGTTGTCGTTCCATTTTTATATTGACCTGGAATGACACGAATATCTGTTGTTCGTAATCTAGAAAGATAAGGCGATAAATTATTGAATTCTCTCAATCCTTTAGCATACCAATAATAGGCAGCCATTGGGTTTCCTGAGCTGTCAATCCAAAACTTACTACTACCATCACGGGTATATCTCCAAGCACTTACCCATTTTGCCCCCATGGTGAGAGATCCAAATATTTCTCCATAAATTTGAGATTCTGAACTGTAATATAGACCTCCTTCATCGTATTGGTTTGCCCCTTGTTTAAACCCAATTAAATATTGCCCAAATTCAATTGGAGAAGCTCCTGTTCCATCTAATCCTTCCAAAGCAAGCCTGCGATACCTGCCCAAATAATCATACATTGGTTTTAAAGACCCTCCGGCAAAACCTGGTGTTCCTTCTGAAAACAAATAGTTATCAAAACTAATAAAGTCAGGCTTGGCGGTCTGTATATAAGTTCTCATATTCGCATCGCTCCATTGATTTACATATTGATTGTTATGCAACATAACACCTGGATATTTGCTACGGGACAAATTAAACCAATCTGTTGTCCAGTTTAATACATCTGTACTGTAGTTCTCTTCATCTCCTATGCCTATCGTAACTAAATTTGATAGTTTACTCAACTGGGCTGCATTTAAAAAACCATTAGCCAATTGATCGGCAGTTGGTCCTTGAGTGGTGGTTGGTCCTACAGTAGAATTTAAATGATTGCCAAACGGTCCTTTTTCTATTCCCCATTTAGCGTTGGGATGACTCTTGAAAAAAGAATAATTATAGCCCGGTTTCTCATAATAATCTTGAGCAAAAGGCAAATTTGTATACTCATTTCCTATTGCAAACGAAGACCCCACTACAACGACTCCTTGCTCATTAATTGCATCCTCTAAACCATTGCTCACAATCGGATTGGGAGATACCAAAATATGATATCCTCTCAATCGAGTGGTGCAACAATCGGTTCTATTAAACACTTCAATGTTATCAATAGGATAAGGAGCTCCTAAATCTACTTGCCACCACGGCTGTGCGGAAGGCGTTGTTGCGGTAACAGATCCATTAAAATAATCACCATTGAGATTACCGTCAACAGCTCTACTAGCCTCAGCTACATCTGTAGTTGATTGTGTTGCCACTTTACCCAAAGACCTAATTACACCTCCACTCCAAACTCGAACTTCTGCAAGGCTTAATATCTCATTGCTGTCGCCAGGCAGTTGTATTCTTACATACCTTGCCGTAGTATTGTTTGGAGGTACTGTTGACCTATAAGTCTCAAATCCAGGATATAAATTGGCAGGCCACTCATGCGCTCCTGTTTTTGCCCAAGTATGAAATTGCAGACCGTTTTGGACAAATAATTTTGACGCTCTCTGCACTTGCTGACCCAGGACAGTCATTGAAAAAGTCAACGCGGAAAAAAATAGTAATTTTGCTTTCATTTTATGTGGTATTTGTTGGTTAATTAATTTAGCAGAAACAAAATAATATTGTATTGTCTTGTTCTGAAATAGCTCTACACATAAAAATGTGTATGGAAGTTTTTTTAAATATCAGATTAAACAAATTATTTGTTAAATCTATACTGTTT
>NCET01000353.1 GCA_002280815.1 Flavobacteriales bacterium 32-34-25
ATCTAAGGTGAAAGGACCAATGTGATAGCTTTCTCTTATTTGCAAAAGAAACTTAGCAATAAAAACATCCTGGATTTCGCCATTTCCTTTAATTACGGCTATCTTTTTTTGTTTCTCTTTGGTGATTTTATTCAATGCATCGGCAATAGAATATTCTAAATGCTGAACTGAACCAATTACTTTTTCGGTAGTGGAAGCGCCCATGATATTTTTCAAGAGCGGAATATTCACTTCCTTGTTTTGATATACAGCAATTGCCCAAGGAAAAACCATTGCCTGCGATTGTTTTCCTTTGTCGTCAACCGTAATATTTACAGGAGTTAATCCTTTCATGTACAACGTTTTTATGTTGTCCATGCTGGCATCTTTATTTTCCAGAGGATTTACAAATTCGAAATTAATATTCGAATTATACGCTTGAAATTCTTCGACTAATTCACGGGTTTCCTGTTGTAATCTTTTGAATTCAGCAGGCAAATCGCCTTCCATATAAATCTTTATCGAAAGCGGTTCTTTTACCTGTTTGATAATATTTAGCGAAGTTTCAGATAAGGTATAACGATGGTCTTTGGTTAAATCAAATCGGTGAAAAAATGAATTCCCAATTAGGTTTACTAGTATCAGAATTGCAATGGTAATCAATACTGATTGTAGGTTTCTTTTTTTAGCAGCTATCATTACAGTTTAAAAGATTTAAGTTGGTAAACAGTAAACGAAAGAAAAGCTACAACCACACTTACAAAATAAATAATGTCACGAGTATCAATTACACCGCGGCTCATGCTTTTAAAATGATTTTGCATTCCTAAAACCGAAATAAACGACGAAAAAGAAGGAATTATAGTTGCGAAACCTTCGAATCCAAAATAGAAAAAGAAGCACAAAAAAACAGCCAGAATAAAGGCTACAATTTGGTTATCTGAAAGAGTAGAAGTAAAAATTCCGATGGCTGTATAAGCGCTAATTAAGAATAAAAGTCCAAAATAAGAACCAATAGTACTTCCCATATCAATATTTCCTTCGGGCATTCCTAAATTCGAAATTACTTCAACATAAATAAATGTTGGAATAATGGCGATAATAATAAGTAACACAGCTCCAAGAAATTTACCGTTTGCTATTTGCCAAACAGACAATGGTTTAGTTAATAATAATTCAAGTGTTCCTTGTTTTCTTTCGTCAGAGAAAGAACGCATGGTTACGGCAGGAATTAAGAAAATTAAGATCCATGGCGCAAGTGTGAAAAACGGAGTCATATCGGCAAAACCCGAATTCAGGATGTTGTAATCGCCTTCAAAAACCCACAGAAATAATCCGTTGATGATTAGAAAAATAGCGATATATTTGTAATTTGGTTATTTTAAATTCTTAATTCTTAAATTCGATAGTAACGGCATCGCGATAATTGAGTCCTAATAAACTGCTTGCTGAACCAATTTTGGATGGATTGCTTCTAAAAATGGCAATTTCCAGATAACCTGCTTCATTGAAAATAGCTAGTTTTTCGCCTTCGTAATTCTTAATTGGGTATTTATTAGAAATAGCAATCGCGGAATAATTAGGTAATATGGTTTTGATATTTTTAGTCTTCATCTGGATTTCATACGGTCTGCCTTTGGCTACTTCCAGAAATTGTTTTTTGGTAATATTGGTCACCACATTCCCAAAATGATCGATGTAAATAACGTGACCTTTTAAGCTGTTATTGTCGTTGGCAGTTACGGCTTTCATTTCCGTCACTTCCTTAACCGAGTTGATTTCTCTTCCAATTACGTTCAGTAAACCGCCTCTGGCAATATGACAAGCCACGGTTACAAAAACATCCAATCCCGAGGCATCATTAGGCAAACGGTCGTGAATATTGATGGCTACAATTTTTTGCGGAACTATTTTTTGCGAAAGCATACTTAGGATTCCATTATCGGCAGCAATAAAATACGAATCGTTCCATTGCATTACAATATGTAGATTTTCTTTATTTAATTCCATGTCAACCCCAATGAGGTGGACGGTTCCTTTAGGAAAACTAGCATAAGCAGCACTGATGATGTAGCTGGCTTCTACGGTGTTAAAAGGATCTATATCATGCGAAATATCAATAATTTGAGCTTCTGAATATTCAGATAGAATTTTCCCCTTCAGCGCACCTACAAAGTGATCTTTCAAGCCGTAATCGGTAGTAAGGGTAATTATTGACATATTTATAGTAAATTCAAAAAAGCAAAAAAGCAAAAACAAATTCTAAATATTAACCAAATAAAACCTAGGTGTACTTTCACCACGGATTAGATTTTTAATCGATTTAGTAATACTAAAAAACTATACCCTTTGAACGAAAGAATTATCGAGCTCATAGACATCGCTCCAAAAGAGTTTTGGGGTGCTCAAGACACTCATCTTGAAACCATTAAAAAATATTATCCAAAATTAAAAATAGTTGCCAGAGGGACAACTTTAAAAGCATTTGGAGAAAAGGACATATTGGACGAGTTCGAAAGGCGTTTTCAAAGATTAATGCTTCATTTTACCCGCTACAACAATATTGATGACAATGTAATTGAGCGCGTAATTTTAGGAGATATTCAGGATGACCGAAAAATGAGTCCGAATGACAAAATTTTAGTGCATGGAGTAGGTGGCAAAATTGTAAAAGCCATGACACCTAATCAGCAATTGTTAGTGGATACTATTAATAAAAACGACATGGTTTTTGCAGTAGGACCAGCCGGAACGGGTAAAACCTATACAGGTGTAGCAATGGCGGTAAAAGCATTGAAAGAAAAGCAGGTAAAACGAATTATTTTGACACGTCCAGCTGTTGAAGCAGGGGAGAATTTAGGCTTTCTTCCAGGAGACATGAAAGAAAAATTAGATCCTTATATGCAACCGCTTTATGATGCTTTGCGTGATATGATTCCGAATGAAAAATTAGAAGAATATATTACTAAAGGTATTATCCAAATTGCACCATTGGCTTTCATGCGTGGACGAACCTTAGATCATGCGTTTGTAATTCTGGACGAAGCACAAAATACAACCCATTCGCAAATGAAAATGTTTTTAACCCGTATGGGGAAAAATGCAAAATTCATGATTACAGGAGATCCAGGACAGGTAGATTTACCACGAAGAACAATTTCTGGACTAAAAGAAGCGTTATTGGTTTTGAAAGACATTGAAGGAATTGGGATTATCTATCTTGACGACAAGGATATTGTAAGACACCGATTAGTTAAAAAAGTAATTGACGCTTATAAGTATACTGAAAACGTTGATTAACTCCCATTAATTAACTTAATAACATTCTAGCTGCGACCCCGATTGGGGTCGTAGTTTTTTAATAAATACCACAAAATATTGAAAAACGTAATTATAACAGGAGCATCAGGAGGAATAGGAAAGGAATTAGCACTGCATTTTGCAGCAAATAATTGGAATGTAATCGCGACAATGCTTTGTTTTGAACAAGGAAAAGAATTAGAAAAAGTAAAAAATATCAAGTGTTATTTGCTGGATGTTACTTCAACAGAAAGTATTGCTGCTGCAAAAGAGCAAATTCTAGCCGATTTTAAAACCATAGATGTAGTTATTAATAATGCAGGAATAGGGTATAGGAGTTTTGTAGAATTCTCTGAAGATGCTGAAATTAATAACATTATTGATGTCAACTGGTTAGGAGTAGTAAAGGTTTGTCGTGCTTTTACACCTGTTTTTAGAATGCAAAAAAGAGGACATTTTATTAATATTTCGTCTATTGCTGGCTTAGTCAATTTGCCTTTAGGAAGTTTTTACCATGCTACGAAACATGCTGTGGAGAGTTTCTCAGAATGTATGGCGTATGAATTGATGAATTTTAATATTAGTGTTTCTACAGTGCAATTTGGAAATACTCCATCTAATTTTCAAAAAAATGTAACCAAATCCAATGCAACTCCTTTAAAGTGCTATAACGAATTGATGCACAAAATAAGCAGTATTGTAGAAGGAAAAACCAATAAAAATACGGATTTAAAGCAATCGATTATTGAAAAAGTCCTGAAAATTGCCGAAAATCCACCCAAGAAATTCAAACGCAATACCATTGGTTTTGATGCGAATGCGCTTAACATACTTCGTAATTTTCTAGGCTATCGATTGTTTGGAAGAATTATAAGGTATTCGGTTTTTAGGTGATGTTTTAAATTAGCAATACGTTAATTTGCTGTTATTTCAACAATTATTTGCTGTGCTTTCTTTGTATTTTCAATATTTTTGCAATTCATTGAGATTGAAAGAGAATATGATACAAGAAAATATAAAAGTAATTATAAGCGATTTAGACGGAACATTACTGAATAGCGACCACCGAATTTCGGAATATACAAAAGAAGTTTTCAGAGAATTACACAATCAAAATTATTTAATAATTGTAGCTACAGGCCGTCATCACTTGGATGCTATGCCTATAATTGAGACCTTAGGTTTTCCTATTTATTTGGTAACTTCTAATGGAGCTCGAATTCATGCACCCAATAAAGAACTGATTTTTGCTACCAATATGGAAAGTGAAGCGGTAAAATCGGTTTTAGCAATGGATATTCCGGCTGAGTATACTACCGTTCTTTTTAAAGAAAATGTTTGGCAAACTAATAAACACAACGATAAATTACTGGAATTCCAAACTGAACTGAATTACGTTCCAGAATTAGTAGACTATAAAGAAGTAACCGATTTTGATGTGATTAAGATATTTTTCACACACGAAAGTCATGGTAAACTAATTGAGTTGAGAGAAACCATTTTAGAAAAACACCCGAACATTTTTAGTCATGCGTTTAGTTTGCCACATTGTTTGGAATTCATGGATAAATCGGTGGATAAATCGGTGGCAATAGCACGTATTTTAGAAATAGAAGGATATCAATTTGATCAGGCTGTTTCTTTTGGAGATGGATATAATGATGAAGGAATGTTGAATGCTACTTCGAAAGGTTTATTGATGGGGAATGCTCCTGATAGTTTGAAAAATAAATTAGCACATCTAGAAGTGATTTTAAAAAATCATGAAGATGGTGTTGCTAATTATTTGGCTGATAAGATATTGAATAATGTGAGTTTAGAAACCGAATAAGGGATTTTAAAAAATAAAAAAAAGTAGTAACACAGATTTAGCAGATTTAAGAAATTAAAACAGATATTTTTTCTTTATAAACTTTGCGAAACCTTAGCGCTCTTTGTGGTTAATAAAAAAACTTTGTGACTTTTGTGGTTAAATTATTTAGAAAAAAGAGATTTAGAATCTTTAAAATCCTTTTAACCTGCCTGTCGGTAGATAGGTCTGATGTTAAAAAAAGCCATAAAAGTAAACCGCACTTTCTTTGTTTTTCTGTCTAAAATAATCCTAAATTTGCAACCTAATAAAATCAACGCAATACGTGTCTAAATGAGTAATACAATCACTACCACTAATTTTAATTTTCCAGGTCAAAAATCGGTTTATAGAGGTAAAGTTAGAGAAGTTTATAATATTAATGACGAATTATTAGTAATGGTGGCAACGGACAGGCTTTCGGCTTTTGATGTGGTTTTGCCAAAAGGAATTCCTTATAAAGGACAAATTCTGAACCAAATTGCTACAAAATTCATGGAATTGACTCAGGATATTGTTCCAAACTGGTTGATTGCTACTCCGGATCCAAGTGTTGCTGTAGGTCATTTATG
>NCET01000354.1 GCA_002280815.1 Flavobacteriales bacterium 32-34-25
ATGATAAAATTTTGTTTATCGAAGATCTAGACGAATATTTATACCACATCGACCGAATGATGATGAACTTAAAACGCAATGGTTGTTTGGAAAGCATCAAAGGAATTGTGGTGGGTTCAATGACCAAGATGAAAGACAACGAAATTCCTTGGGGAAAAAATGCTGTCCAAATTATTGAAGATGTGACTAAAAAATACAACATTCCTGTCATTTATAATTTCCCAGCAGGACACATTCAGGATAACAGAGCATTGGTTTTAGGAAGTACGGTTTCGATGGAAGTGACTCCAATAAAAAGTACATTGAAATTTGAAGATTAATTATCTTTCAACATATAAGTCATATAAGTTATTAAAAATAAGTTCCATAACAACTTCTATGAACTTAATACAAAAGCGCATATAAGTTTTAAAATCAAAGTTTTGTTAAGCAAAAAATTAAAAACTTATATGACTCATGTGTTAAACGAAGATAACAATGCCAATTTCAATAGAATTGCAGCATAATCACTGAACACTAAATACTGACTACTGAACACTATTTCTAATGGCAGAGCACAACGAATTAGGAAAACTGGGAGAAGAATTAGCTGTTGAATTTTTAGAAAACAACGGCTATACGATTTTAGAGACCAATTGGACTTTTCAAAAGGCCGAAGTAGACATTATTGCTCAATTAGAAGATACCCTTGCCATAATCGAAGTAAAAACCCGTTCTTCGATTGAATTTGGTCTGCCTCAGGACTTTGTAAATTCGAAAAAAATCAAACTACTTACGAAAGCAGTAGACAACTACGTAGTTGAAAAAAACCTCGATATCAATGTTCGTTTTGACATAATAGCCATCCATTTAGAGCAGAAATCTTTTGTAATTGAACATATTACAGACGCTTTTTATCACTTTTAATAATATTTTTTGATGTTATTTTTGTAACAAATTGTTTTTTTAATTATATTTGCCCATATTTTTAACGATTTAACTAAGTAAATCGACGCAAAAACTAAGTAAAAACACCTATTTGATTATGAAAACTGTTTCATCAATTGTCGAAAATTACATCAAAACAAAACCATTTTTATTGAATGCTTTGTCTCTTGGAATTATCAATTTAACCTCTTTATCCCGAAACATCATGTCGGAATTAGAGAGTGAATTTGGAAAAGAAGTCAAACAAGGTGCTGTTGTAATGTCGTTGAAACGATTAACAGAAGAACTAGACTTTAGACTGAATCATAAAATCAATAAGGTCATCAAAAACATAGGTGAAATTACCGTTCGATCAGCCTTGACGGATTATACGTTTGCTGTTTCTGAAACAGTTTTAAACAAACAAGCCGAATTAATTTCGGATATTAATGCCTTTCCAGATGTTTTTTACACTTCTTCAAGAGGCGTAAACGAGATCAATATTGTGGTAAGCAACACGGTAAACAAACTGGTAGACAAGCATTTTTCTAACGAGAAATTAATCCAGAAATTAGACAATCTGGCTTCTATTACGGTAAAATTACCAAAAGAAAATATTGTAGTTCCAGGAATTTACTATTTCATTTTTCAGCGTTTGGCTTGGGAAGGAATTATTATCAACGAAGTTATTTCGACTTCAAATGAATTTACCATTTTAGTGGGAGAAGATCAAGTTGATGTAGCTTTCAAAGTAATTAAAGACTTGAAGAATTAATTTCGATATAAATATAAAAAAAGCAGGCATTTTAATCCAATTGCCTGCTTTTTTTATGTCTAATTTCTTCTAATACGAAAAACTAATTCCCGCTACTAAGAAATCCTTGCCGAAAAAATTAGTGTTTTTGGTAGCAGCGTTATGGATGTAATCTAGAAAAACTGGCATTACAATTCCTTCTCCTAAACTAAATTCTTTAGTGGCTTTAAGTTCTAAATTCACCAAAGAAGGTTTATCATAATCAGCAAAAGTATAATACTCCGCCTGATTGTTTATTACCGCACCAGCAAAGGTTTCTAATGCTATATTTTGAAGGATTTTGTGTGATGAATTTTCGAAAAAACCAAAAGTATAACCCAGTTCTAAATAGGTCGTATAATTGTGTTTTGGGTTGTCATTTTTATCGTAGCGATAGTCATTTCCAGCTATCAACGTACTTATAGTAGCATTAAAAGGGAATTGGTAACCTTCTGAAAAATCAAAACAAAGCATCGCATCCACTGTTTGGGAACTGTTTGGACCAAACTCAAAATACTTATTACTCACCCCTTCTACTTTTGAAACCGAAGGCCAATAGTAATTCCAAAGTTGGAACTGCAAAAAATCATTAATTTGGTAATTTGCATAAAAATCAATTTCCTGATATCCCTTGTAATACGTTTCGCCATCAGGATAAAAATATTGATTCTTAAAATTGGTTGTTGCCCAGATTCCTAGGGTTAATTTTGGCAAAACAGCATATTCAATTGATGGTTGTATTGCAGGATAATTGCCTCCCCAACATTGCCCTCTCCAGAGATACCGACTCACAATATCAACATTTAAAGACAGTTTCTTATCAATTTCAAGGCTATCATTTTGCTGTTGCGTTTCTTGCGAAAATCCTAGCAAAGAAAATAATCCTAGCATTAAAACCAACCCAATTTTGCTGTTTGTTTTCATACAATTTATTTATCTAATACTTATCGATCAGCTCAAATAAGCGTTCTCTACTCAAGGGTTTTGTAATATAATCATCAAAGCCAGCTTTCTCAATTTTAACCCTATCTTCGGAAGAAGAATAGGCAGTTTGCGCAATAAATTCTGGTCGAATGGGTCTTATTTGTTCAACCGCTTCAAAACCGTTCAAAACAGGCATTTTTATATCCATTAAAACCAAATCGATATTCGAATTATTAATACAAATATCAACGGCCTCCTGACCATTTTTAGCTCTAATAATCTGAAAATTTTTGTCTTTCATCATTTTTTGAAACAACAGAAAATTAATATTATCATCTTCGGCTATTAAAATAATTTTGTTCTCGGACTTCATTCCTTCTTTCTCTTTTATTGGCTTAACAATTATAGTCGCTGCTTTAGCATACTGCAACGGAATTGAAAAATAAAACGTAGATCCCACACCAACTTCCGATTCTAAACTGATGCTCCCTCCTAAAATCTCAATATATGCTTTTGAAATAGAAAGCCCTAAACCTAAGCCTCCTACCTGTATAGACTGATCATTTTCAACACGTTTGAATCGGTCAAAAACATGTTTATGATGGTCTTCGTCAATTCCTGAACCAGTGTCCTGAATTGTAAAATGAATCAAATTTTGCTCCACGTCTATTTCATAACTAAAACTCACATAACCTTGATCGGTATATTTGATGGCATTGGTCAACAGATTAATAATAACCTGTTTTAATTTAATTTCGTCTGTAACAATATTGTACTCTGCTGGAAGTGTACTTTTTGTCAATTTGAATTTTATCGGTTTGTTTTTTGGAATAGTAACTTTAACGGTTTTATACAATTCGACAATACAAGATTCTAAATTAATTTCGCTAAAATTAGGCGAAACCTGATTGGAATCTATTTTAGACATTTCGATCAAATCATCAATAATAGAGACCAGATTTTTACCGTTTTTTTGAATTACATTTAGGTATTCTACGCGCTCTTTCTTTTTAATTTCAGTATTCAAAATAAGCTCAGTAAAACCATTTATGGCATTCATTGGCGTTCTTATTTCATGCGATAAGTTGGCCAAGAAAGAAGCTTTTAGTAAATCGCCTTCTTCTGCCTTAATTTTTGCCTTAATCAAAGCTAATTTTTGATTGTTATTTTCTTCGAATAAATTACCTATGTAACTGAACTCACCGCTGGATTTTTTCAACTCCGCTATTGCTGTTTCACTTCCTTTTTGAAGTGCTTTTCTAACCAAATAAAGAGGTCTATAAACTAGTTTTTGAGTGTAAAAAATACTTATGATAAAATAGAGTATAAAAACCACAATTATAACATACAAAATATTAATTGTATTCTCAAAATAGACTTCAAATTTTCTTTCAAACAGTAGTTTACCAATTGATTTCCCGCCAAAATCTTTCAACGGATAAACAGAACTTACGATATGTCTTTGCTCAGCAACACTATCCTTATTGGCAAGGAATTTAATTTTTGAAGAAGTTATTTTCTCTAAATTCTCAATAAATTTAGCATTGATTAAACGTACCGCAAAGAAGTAACCCGAAGGCTTTGTCTTGTTTTTAAGAGGATCATCCGAAGGATGGATTGTAGCACCTGTAACCTCAACAATTCCTTCTGGAATTTGTAAATAAAATTTACCAATACCCACTTTATCCAAATACGTCATGGCTTGTTTCGGAGCGAAATCAAGCGTTTTAATTACAGGAGTAGGCGTTCGCATGATAAATTGTTTATGCTCATCATAAACACCTAAGTAATCGGCTCCGTAAATGCCTAGCTCATTACTGATGGTTTCATCATACCAGGTTGTATCTTTTATCGAAATAAAATCTACAAATTCATCCCAATTGGTATCATTGTTAATAGCTGTCAAAATAGGTTTTGACTCCAATACTAACAATTGATTGACCTTACTCTCGAACAATTCAACCGAATTTTGATAGGCTTCTTTTTCTGTCTTATTGATATAATAAAACAAAGCAGCATAAAGCAGCACAAAAACAATACTAGAGGAAACTATTAAAAAAAGTATTTTTGGGGACGTTTTTTTTAATGTCATAAATTTTAATACCAACTTAGATTAAAAAAATCAAGTTACTAAAAATAAACACATATCAAAATCTATTTGAAAACTATTCGATATTATGCGCTATAATTTTCTAAAGTACTACAAAAACTTTATCAAACTTCTTTCCCACCCAACATCTCCATCAACTCCAAAGCTCTTCTGGTTGATTTTACATTATCAAAAGTCAATAACAATCTTAAGCCGTTAGCAGTTTGTTTTTCCTTCATTTTGCAAATTGAGGAATGCTTTTGCACAAACTGTAATACTTTATGAAAACGATTCGACTGATAAAAATCAGATTGTTGATCGGACACAAAATAGCCAATCATCTTGCCTTGTTTCATCACCAGTTTTTCAATTCCTACACGCGTTGCAACCCATTTAATTCGGATGCTGTTCATTAAAGCATTGGCTCGCGGAGGCAAAGGACCAAAACGGTCAATCAGTTTATTTTGAAAAACCACTAATTCTTCTTCATTTTTAATCGCACTCAATTCGTTATACAAATTCAAACGCTCCGAAATATTGTTGATGTATTCATCCGAAAATAACAATTCAAAATCAGTATCAATTTGTAAATCTTTTACATATTCCTTGGTTTCAATATCGTTTTCTACCGGATATAAATCTTTGAATTCGTTTTCTTTCAATTCATCGATGGCTTCGTTCATGATTTTTTGGTAGGTATCAAAACCAATTTCGTTGATAAAACCAGATTGTTCACCACCCAATAAATCTCCAGCACCACGAATCTCTAAATCTTTCATCGCAATATTGAATCCACTACCCAATTCAGAAAATTGTTCCAAAGCCTGAATACGCTTTCTGGCTTCTTCAGTCATCGCCGAATAAGGCGGACAAATAAAATAACAAAACGCTTTTTTATTGCTTCGACCCACACGACCACGCATTTGATGCAAGTCAGAAAGACCGAAATTATTTGCATTATTAATAAAAATGGTATTTGCATTTGGCACATCCAATCCACTTTCGATAATGGTTGTGGCTACCAAAATTCTCCGTTCATGAAAGCCAGCATCAGTTCTTCCAGTTTCTTACCTTCCATTTGTCCGTGACCGATTCCCACTCTTGCATTGGGAACCAAACGCTGAATCATTCCTGCTACTTCCTTGATATTTTCGATTCGGTTATTGATAAAATAAACCTGTCCGTTCCGCTGAATTTCATACGAAATCGCATCGCGGATAATTTCTTCACTAAAACCTACTACATTAGTTTCAATAGGATATCTGTTGGGCGGAGGCGTTGTAATTACCGATAAATCACGCGCTGCCATCAATGAAAACTGAAGCGTTCTGGGAATAGGCGTTGCCGTTAAAGTCAAGGTATCCACATTAGCTGCAATGGTTTTCAACTTGTCTTTTACGTTCACACCAAACTTTTGCTCTTCATCCACAATCAGCAAACCTAAATCTTTAAAAACTACATTTTTGTTCACCAATTGATGCGTTCCTATAACAATATCCAGTTTTCCTTCGGCTAGTTGCTTTAAGGTTTCCGACTTTTGTTTGGCTGTTCTAAAACGATTCAAATAACCTATTGTAACTGGCATATCTTTTAATCGCTCCGAAAAAGTACGGAAATGCTGGTACGCTAAAATAGTCGTTGGAACCAAAATCGCTACTTGCTTACTATTGTCCACCGCTTTAAAAGCAGCACGAATAGCAACTTCTGTTTTTCCAAAACCTACATCACCACACACTAATCGATCCATTGGACGATCGCTTTCCATATCGGCTTTTACTTCCTGAGTCGATTTGGTTTGATCTGGCGTATCTTCATAAATAAACGAACTTTCTAATTCGTTTTGCAAATAGCTGTCAGGCGCATATTGAAAACCTTTTTCCAATCGTCTTTTGGCATACAATTGAATCAAATTGAAGGCAATATGCTTAACTCTTGCCTTGGTTTTTTGTTTTAAAACTTTCCAGGCATTCGAACCTAATTTGTATATTTTTGGCGGTGTTCCGTCTTTTCCGTTGTATTTCGAAATCTTGTGCAACGAATGAATACTCACATACACAATATCATTATCGGCATAAACGAGTTTAATGGTTTCCTGCGTTTTTCCTTCCACCTGGATTTTTTGCAATCCCCCAAATTTTCCAATTCCGTGATCAATATGCGTGACATAATCGCCCACCGAAAGCGTGGTTAATTCTTTTAAAGTAATATTCTGTTTTTTCGAATAACCGTTTTTGATACTGAATTTGTGATAGCGCTCAAAAATTTGATGATCAGTGTAGCATGAAATTTGGTTTTCTTCGTCAATAAAACCCTGGTACATTGGCAAAACTATGGTGTTGTATTGCTTACGGATATTCTCCGAATTGGCTTCATCCAAAGTTTCGAAAATATCGTGAAAACGCTTTGCCTGCGCTTCATTCGAACAGAATAAATAATTTTTATAACCGTTAAAATGATTCTCGCTCAAATTATTCAATAACAAATCAAATTGTTTGTTGAACGAAGGTTGTGGCTGAATATGAAATTCGAATTTCTTAGTTGTTCTAAAAATGGCTTTTGAAGCGAATTCTACAACCGAAAAATCCAGCGCCCGTTTTACAAATGCCTTTTGATCCAGAAATAATTGCTCCGGAGTAGCG
>NCET01000355.1 GCA_002280815.1 Flavobacteriales bacterium 32-34-25
ATTCCTAGAAGATATTTATAATGAGCAAAACATTATAAAAGACGGCATAATGCCTGCTTCATTGATTGCTTCTTGCCCTCATTATCTCCCAGAAATTCAAGGAATTAAAGTGCCTCACAACATCCATGTGCACATTGCCGGTATCGACTTAATTAGAGGAGAAAAAGGAGAATTTTATGTATTGGAAGACAATTTAAGATGTCCAAGTGGTGTAAGTTACATGCTAGAAAACAGGGAAATTACCAAGAGGATTTTTCCAGAGATGTTTAGTGAAAACAATGTAAGCATGGTGGTCAATTACCCTATGATTTTTCACAATATCCTAGTGTCTCTATCTCCAAGAAATATCTCAAAACCAAATGTTGTTCTATTAACTCCTGGAGTTTACAATTCGGCTTATTACGAACATACATTTTTAGCCAGACAAATGGGAGTTCCACTTGTGGAAGGTCGTGACCTTGTGGTGAACAATCATAAGGTGTATATGAAAACCACTTCTGGATTGCAACAAGTTGATGTTATTTACAGACGTTTAGACGACGAATACTTAGATCCATTAGTATTTAAACCCGATAGTGCCTTAGGAGTTCCTGGGCTAATAAGCGCATACAAAATGGGGAATGTTGCTCTAGTAAACGCCGTAGGAAATGGTGTTGCCGATGATAAAGCCGTTTATGCTTATGTGCCTGATATGATTAAATATTATCTAAACGAAGAGCCTATCCTTAAAAATGTGCCTACCTACCAAATGGAAAACCCTGAGGAAAGAGAATTGGTTTTTGCCGATATGGAAAACATGGTTATCAAAGAAACCAATCAAAGTGGAGGTTATGGAATGATCATGGGAAATAAAGCTACTGAAGAAGAACTGGAAGCAGCAAAAATTGCCATTGTAAAAAATCCTCGAAATTTTATTGCTCAGCCTATCATACAACTCAGCACAGTGCCTTGTTTTATTGATGGTGAATTAAAATTGAGACATGTTGATTTACGCCCTTATGCTTTGTGTGGACCAAACGGAGTACAAATTGTTCCTGGTGGATTAACACGAGTTGCTTTAACAGAAGGATCATTAGTAGTGAACTCTTCTCAAGGGGGGGGAAGTAAAGATACTTGGATCATGAAATAATTGAAAAATTGGTTATTAACCTTAAAAAAAAATAGTAATGGAAGTAAATATGCTAAGTAGAGTCGCAGACGGAATGTTTTGGCTCAATAGATATATGGAAAGAACAGATGGTATGTTACTTACAACAAACATACTATACATCATGTCTTTCGATAAAGAGACAAATGATTACCAAGGATATAAACCCTTATTAAAATATTACACGGACCTCTATCCTGAATTCATCACGCAATACCAGCACGATACTAATTATGTGTTGAAATATATTATTTGCGAAAGCAAAAACCATAACTCTGTTAAGAATCTTATCACAAAGGCGAGAGAAAATGCTAGAGGTTCACAGGATAAAATTACCAAAGAATTGTGGGAACACATCAATTCGATGTACCATTATATCAATGCTCCTGATTTACCGCAACGATTAGAAACTCATGAGGCGATAACTATTTTAGCTAAACTCAATAAAGATTTCTTACTCTATAACGGTATTTTTCATGTCACCATGCCACGAGGATTGGGTTGGAGTTTTTCAAGTGTTGGAAAACACATAGAACGATGTTTACAGACCATTTCGATGACACAATCGTACTATGAACCTATTGGCTATAATTTAGACGGTAAAGAAGATCTATTGTATTGGAGAAAATTATTATTGTCTTTATCAGGCTACGAATTGTATCTAAAAAGTTATAGCAACAATACCCACAATCGAAAGGTGATTCAGCATGTGATTTTTAATCCTGATTTTGCACATTCGGTAATCTTTACATTGGGATTGATTGAAACCTATTTAGATTTTATTCTAAAAAACAATAATTTCATAGAAGCTCGAACAATGCGCAATCAATTTGGACGACTCAAAAGTTCTCTAGAATTCACGGATTACCATCATCTAACCAGCCAACAATTAGAGCAAGTACTTAATAACACCAAAGAAGAATTAGTGCAATTTTCAATAGATTTCTCTAAATTATTCTTTTCTCATTCCTAAAAATTATGGCAGTCTACAACATCAATCACGTCACAAAATACCAATACAATTTACCGATAAAGGAAAGTATCAATGAGATTCGCTTGTTTCCTCATAATTTCCTGAATCAGGATGTATTGCAGTTTCAGCTTTTGATCTCACAAAACCCAGATGTTTCTATTTCCAATGATTATCATGGTAATAGAGTGGGGAATTTTAACACCTTATATCCACACACCGAAATGACTATTGAAACCCGAATGAAAGTTCGTGTCAATCATTCGCTAAAAATTCCTGAAATTGATGAAACCAAACCAAAGGATTTAGACTTAGAAAAGGACATTTATTTGTTACGACTGTGCTATCCCGAAGCCATCAAAAAACAAAATGAAATCAAAGCCATTTTAAACGAAATTGATGCTGCTAATAAATCCATAATTGAAATTACTCAGCGGTGTAGCGAATATGTTTTTACTCATTTTGAATACCAAAAAGGCATTACCAATATTAACACCACTATAGATGAAATACTAGAACTCAAAAAAGGAGTTTGCCAAGATTTCTCCCATTTGTTATTACAACTATTGAGAACAGCAGGTATTCCTTCTAGATATGTAAGTGGCTATGTTTGTTCTAATGAAACTGACCTTCGTGGAGAAGGCGCAACGCATGCTTGGGTTGAAGTCTATTCGCCAAAACAAGGTTGGCTAGGTATTGATCCTACCAATAACATTTGGACAATGGACAACCACATCAAACTTTCGGTTGGAATAAATTTTGCCGAATGCACTCCTTTAAAAGGAACCTTCAAAGGCATTTCAAAACAATCACTTTCAGTAATTGTTTCTATTGGATATGAAGATGGAAGACAGTATGAAGAAGTAAACAATGTGCAATTACAACAGCTTTCTGACGAATATCTGGTTCAGTTGGATTTTGCTGAACAACAACATCATGAACAGCAGCAACAATACCAACAGCA
>NCET01000356.1 GCA_002280815.1 Flavobacteriales bacterium 32-34-25
ATCCGTATGTTTTATGAAAATGATGTACGTTTCTTAGAGCAATTTAAATCGATTATATAATTTAAAGTCCTTAGTACTTAGTCCTTAGAGAAGTAGTTTTTGCTTATCACTAAGGACTAATAACTAGGGACTAAGGACTCATTAATGAAAAAAGACATTACAATCCCCGAAGTAGAAAACGTATTTATTGCTGCCGTTCAAGAATGGAGTGATGATTTTATGGAGAAAGTTTGGTATGCTTATTTAGTAAACGACAGCGATTTTAATATCGAAAGTGCCATGGTGGTTTCTAAAGCTTTTGGAACTATTGATGGTGAAATGAAGAAAACCTCTATTTTGCGTCACGCTTTTGTGGAAGTTCCTGCGGTTTCAGTGGTTAAAATAGAAATGGTAGAAAAAAGTGTTTTGGCGTTGAATAACGAATTCATGCTGACTTTCTTCATTGGAAACACCTTATACGACAAGAAATTTATCTTTAAAGCCAATTCCATTAACGAAAACAATACCGAAGAAGTGCCGATTCTATTTGTAGAAGGGGTGATTGTTCGATAAAAATAATTTTTAAGAAAGAGTGAATAGTTGTGATAACCTATTGTTTAGAATTGTTCGCCAAGTAGTCTGAACATTTCAATAGTTTTAACGCAATTTATATTAAATGGAGTTGCGGCATCAGGAAGCTTAACTCTTTTTTGGGTTTTCAAATCGCTTGTTTCATGAGTTACAATTTGATTTCCACTAGATATTGAAAACGCTACAAGCCAAGCATCCGCCTCGTCAGCATCTAAAAACTCATTTAATGCTGTTCTGTTATAGTGATTCGATTTAGAATTAGCCCAATTGGAAACTTGTATATATTGATTAATGACAACACTTGTATCTTTAAAAAAATCTTTTGGAAGGTTTTCTTCACACCAAATGGTTAATTCATCTTTATTTTGTGTTATCTCTTTGTGAACTTTATCAATTGAAATAATAATACCTTTTTCTGCTAATTCTTTTACTTTTAACCAAAAACTCGGTACAACATCAAACGGGTAACTAACCCTATGGGCTTCAATAAAAAAATTACTATCTAATACAAAAGGTATCGCCATCTGATTAATGAAGATGTTGTGTTACAAATGTTTGAAAGGTCTCTCCTCTTAACCCAGTAATTTTATAAGCGTCACGATATAAAAGTTTGTTTTGCTTAACAGCTTGATTGACATAAGAAGCAAAGCTTACGCTAATTCTTTTTCTCGCCGTTGCATAAAAATCACCTCCTCCGCCTTGATTGTCTTTCTTGTTTTGAATTCCTTGCATATATGCATTGTAAAATTCAAAAAAATCTACTTTTGTTATTAATCCTAGATCCAATGCTCTTCTCGCTATAACAATGGGACTCACTTTAAAGTATCTTTTTGCATAGTCAATACTTGCTTTTTCATTCCAAATTCTCATCAAAGATTCAGCGGGGACTAAAAATTCAGCAGCTACTTGATCACATAATTTTTCCGTTGGGTCATTGGCAGGTTGTAAATTTTGATTATCAAACCCCGCACTTTGTCCCAACCATATGTGAGCTAATTCATGTATGATTGTAAATAATTGTGCTGCTTTTGTAATTGTGCTGCTTTTGCATCAGCTGCATTAACAAACATAAAAGGAACCATTTCATTTACGATTACAAAACCACGACATTCTTTAACTGGAATAGATCTATGGGTGTTGTTCTCCACAACTCCATTAAAATTTATTATGATTCCAATTTCCTCAATCTTATTAGTAATAAAACTCAAAGTGTCTTCAAAAGTTTGAAATTCACTTGCCCATTCATTATGTAATCCTAAAGTTTTTCTAATATCTTCAACTATAGTTTGGTATGGAGTATTTTTATTAAATGTTCCTACAAAAGAAAGAGCTTCTTCTTCTTTTTCCAATAGGTAATCTGTAAGCCAATCTTGGCGACGCTGAAGTATAAGTATTGTGTCATATACATTCAAACTCACTTTAGTAGTTTGATCACTTCCTGTTCTAAAAAAAGGAAAAGGAATGTTTTCCTGAGGTGGTTCAGAGAGAAATAAATATCCAAAAGGGATGTGAACTCGATTTGCAAACTCTTCTAATTGTTTTACTGTTGGATTTTTAATATTCTCTATCCATTTTTGAACATTAGGGAACTTCAATAAAAAATCTTGCAATTCAAAGCCTGCTCGAGCAATTGCCCAAGTAAGCATGGTAGGATTTATATTGACTTCTGTTCTCATTTGTGCAAACTTAATTAATTAAAGATATAAATTAAATTTTACTTTCGAAATTTTACTTTCGAAGTAATTACACCCGCTGCTCGAAGTCCACTTGAAAACGAGAATAGTATTAATGAGCAGTGTGCTGTACAGATATATATAAAACCGCAAATCCACATTTTTATAATTTGCGAATTTGCGGTCATTTTATTTAAAACAGGAACTTCTTTAATCCAATTTATCAACCAGTTTTTTAAATACGGCTTTGGCATTTTTACCTTCGTACAAAATTTCATGAACGGCGTCTATAATTGGGGTTTTTGCACCATAACCTTGGTTGAGTTTGTACGCACTTTTAGCGGCATAATACCCTTCGGCAACCATGCTCATTTCCATCATCGCGCTTTTTACGGTGTAGCCTTTCCCAATCATGTTTCCAAACATCCTGTTTCTTGAAAAAACCGAATATCCTGTAACCAACAAATCGCCTAAATAAGCCGAATCATTGATGTTGCGTTTCATCTTGTGTACTTTTCGAATGAATTTCTTCATTTCGCGAATCGCATTACTCATCAACACCGATTGGAAGTTATCGCCATAACCTAAACCATGCGCGATTCCGGCTGCAATAGCGTAAATGTTTTTAAGCATCGCCGCATATTCAGTACCAATAATATCATCGGTAATTTTAGTTTTGATGTAATTTCCAGCTAGATTTTTGGCTACATTCTTTGCTTTTTCTGCATCGCCACAAGCAATAGTCAGATAAGATAAACGTTCTAAAGCTACTTCTTCGGCGTGGCAAGGACCCGTAATTACGCCAATATTGTAATAAGGAATGTCATATTGAAAATGAAAATGTTCTCCAACAATCAAACTTGTTTCGGGAACAATTCCTTTAATGGCTGAGAAAATGATTTTATCTTTTAAGGAAACGGTTAATTTTTGCAATTCGGTGTCTAAAAAGGCAGAAGGAATAGCAAAAATAAGGTAGTCTGCATAAGCAACTGCCTCGTTAATATCATTAGTTAGTTTTAGTTTTTTGATGTCAAACTCCACCGAACTAATGTAGTTTGGGTTGTGTTTGTGTGCTTTTATATGCTCAATTGCCGATTCATTACGCATATACCATGAAACTTCAGAAAGATTGACACATAGCATTTTTGTAATGGCTGTCGCCCAGCTTCCACCACCAATTACTGCAAACTTTATATTTTGACTCATCTTTTTATAGTTTAATCAAAAGTACTTAAAAATGTAGTAATGAAACAAGAGGAATCGTTTGGAATTGGGTTTTAGTTTATAGTAAGAATTATTTTTTTATTTTTTTTCTATATCCGTACAATATAAAGAGTCGTTTGTCCGTTGTAATATTCTATAAATAAGTAATTTGTGTTTTTTATAATGTTAGTATTAGTTAATTTAGTTTTGGTGTTATTTTAAAAGGCGTCTAAGAATAGTTTCGAAGACGCCTTTTTTGTTTTAAAAAAATACTTGTTTAGTAGCTCATTTCTACAATTTCTTTCAGTTTTTCCAGCGTAATATTTTGTCTTTCTCCCATAGCTTTCCAGCCTCTTTCGTTAAAACGATTAACGATAAAATCAGCCGTTTTGCTGTAATCATCGGTGTATTGAGATAGTTTGGTGTCCATTCCCATGGTGTGGAAAAACTCAACCGTTTTGTTGATGGCTTGATCCGCAATTTCATCCACTGTTCCGGATAAATTAAAAATACGTTTTCCGTATTGTGCTAGTTTTTCTTTTTTAGTTTCGAATAAAACGCGGTATAAATTAGGTCCAATAATAGCCAATGTTCTGGCATGATCGATTCCGTAAAGCGCTGTTAATTCGTGACCAATCATGTGTGTTGCCCAGTCGTTTGGAACTCCTTTTTGGATTAATCCGTTTAAAGCCATCGTGCAACTCCACATAAAGTTAGAAGCCAAAGCATAATCGGCAGGATTTTCTACTACTTTGGGACCCACTTCGATTAAAGTTTGCAAAATTCCTTCTGCAATTCGATCTTGTAAATAACCTTCGTGTGGATAGGTTAAATATTGTTCCATTACATGTGTAAAAGCATCAACTACTCCGTTTTGTAATTGTCTTTTTGGTAAAGACTGAATCACTGTTGGATCACAAATCGAGAATTGCGGAAATAAAGCACTTCCGCCAGAAGCTAATTTCTCCTGAGTGGCTTTAATCGTTACCACATATCCAGAATTCATTTCGCTTCCCGTTGCAGGAAGTGTTAGAATTGTTCCAAATGGTATTGCATTTTCCTTTATCAGAATATGTTTTTGAAGAATGTCAATAGGATTTCCGTCGAAATTTACTGCGCCCGAAATGAATTTTACTGAACCCCCACCAACTGCCAGAATAAAATCAATATTTTGTTCCTTGATAATGGCTACCGCTTTCATTAAAGTCTCAAAATGCGGATTTGGTTCAATTCCCGAAAATTCTACAATTTCAAATCCTTTAAGATTGTCAATTACTTGCTGGTGAATTCCGTTTTTGAAAATGCTTCCACCACCATAAGCCAATAGGATTTTAGAACCTTGCGGAACTAATTCAGATAATTTTTCTATTTGTCCTTTTCCAAAAACTAATTTGGTTGGATTGTATAATTCGAAGTTTAACATATTCTTTTAGTTTTAGAGATACTAAGATTCTAAGCTGCTAAGTTATTTAAATCTTAATTTCTTAGCCACTTAGAGGCTTAGCATCTTATTTATTTAATTGTTGTAATAATTTTTGTGCTACTAGTTTAGAGGAAGCTGGGTTTTGTCCTGTAATTAATAATCCATCTTCAACAGCATAAGGTTGCCAGTTTTCGGTTTTAGAATAAATTCCTCCATTAGCCTGAAGTACTTCTTCTAATAAAAACGGAACTACATTAGTCAACCCTACAGCAGCTTCTTCCGAATTAGAAAATCCGGTTATTTTTTTCCCTTTTACTAAATATTCATCTTTTATTTTCACATCTTTTAATACTCCTGGAGCGTGACAAACAAAAGCCACAGGTTTATTGTTGTTATAAAAAGATTCAATCAATATAATCGAATTTCGGTCTTTGGCTAAATCCCATAATGGTCCGTGTCCACCAGGATAAAACACCGCGTCATAATCCGATTCTTTAACATGATTTAATTTTAGTGTGTGTTTTAGTTTAGCCAATAATTCAGTGTCGGCATCAAATCGTTTTGTGTCTTCAGTTGCCGATGCTGGATCCGCACTTTTTGGATCAATTGGTGGTTGTCCGCCTAGTGGAGTGGCAATGTCAATTTGAATTCCCTGATCGGATAATTCGTAATAGGGTGCGGCTAATTCTTCGGTCCAAAATCCTGTTTTCTTTCCTGTGTTTCCTAGTTTATCGTGACTAGTAACTACAAATAATACTTTTTTCATCGGTGTTTTATTTTGTGCTGTTACAGTGATTGAAGTTACAGCCGAGATTATAATACTGAATAATGCAATTTTTTTCATAGTTGATTTTTTTTGTTGATACAAATTTAGGACAGATATGTTATTAGTAAAAATAATTTAAATTATGTTTGTGATAAATTTATTTATATCATGGTAAATCTAGAATGGTATCGAACGTTTAAATCGGTATATAAAAATAGAAATTTTTCTTTGGCAGCCAAAGAATTATATATCAGCCAGCCAGCGGTGAGTCAGCAAATTTCGATGTTGGAAGCCCATGTGGGTTATAAATTATTCAATAGAAAATCGAAAGGAGTTGAACCAACAGAATACGCTAAGTTACTCAATAACTTGATTATAGAAGCTTTAGATCGTTTAGAAAATGTAGAAAATGGTTTT
>NCET01000357.1 GCA_002280815.1 Flavobacteriales bacterium 32-34-25
ATTAATCCCAAATGTGATCAAGAATAAAATACAACCTAATGCAAATAAAGCTTCGTAATGCAAACCTCCGTTTGGTGCTTCACCCAACTCAGCAGCAATGGTTGCTGGAATAGTTCGTACTGGAGCTAAAAGCGTATGCGGAATTACAGCAGCATTTCCAGTAACCATTAATACCGCCATAGTTTCGCCAATAGCTCTACCAATTCCTAAAATAGCTCCCGCAGTAATTCCAGAAGCCGAATAAGGCATTACGACTTTATAAATAGTTTGCCACTTAGATGCTCCTAAAGCCAAACTGGCTTCTTTCATAGCGCGTGGTGTGTTGCGCATAGCATCTTCTGAAATGGTAATAATAGTTGGCAAAGCCATGATGGCTAAAACCACACTTCCTGCCAATGCTGTTTCGCCCACAGGCAAATTAAACATTTCCTGAATTAAAGGAACAATCACCACCAGACCGAAAAAACCATAAACTACCGATGGAATTCCAGCTAATAATTCGATTAAAGGTTTTAATAAACTTCGGGTTCTTTTTTTAGCAATTTCGCTAAGGAAAATTGCCGCTGCTAATCCAATAGGCAAAGCCAATAAAATAGCACCAAAGCTTACCCACAAAGTTCCATAGATTAAAGGCTTCACTCCCATTTGAGCAATTGGCTGGGCTGTAGGAAACCATTCTTCGCCTGACAAAAATTCCCAAACCTTGATTTTGTCAATATCTAACTCTTTTCCAACAAATTTATCCGACTTGTATTTATCTGAAAAAAAGGCAATTATCCCAGGTTGTTTCTGGATTAATTCGTTGATTTTATCTGGGAAATATTCAAAATCAGCCCCTAATTCTTCTTCCGTATAATATTCGGTAATATCGCTAGTTCTAAACAAAACAATTGGTCTGTTTTCTCCTCCTAACTGATTCCAATTGGTGATTTTTTTATCGAAAATATCTTTAATTTGCGAAGGCTGAAGCGTCTTCACATTATTAGTAGCATTCACTGCTAATAAATAACCATCATCAATAGGTTTTCTGCTAAAAACTCCAGCTCCTTCAATAAATAGAAAAAAGACAATCAACACTACTGTAATACTTGTAGCAGCGCCACTTAGCATCAAGATGGTCTCTATGATTTTCTCTTTTAGCTGTTTCAAATTTGTTTTCAAATCAGTATCTTTTAATTTTTGCAAAACTACATCAGTCCTCATGATTGAATGTTCTGTAGTTATTACTATTGAGTTAACTTAATGTTAAGAGAATGTTTGTATTAGAAAAAGGCATAAAAAAAAGGTTATCAAAAACGATAACCTTTTCTAAGAATATAATACTAACCTTAGTTAATTAATTCAAAGGAATATAACCAATATCAGAAACTGCTTTTTGTCCTTCAACCGAAAGTGCATAATCCACTATTGATTTTACTTTTGCAGCATTTGTTTTATCATACATGTAAAACAATGGTCTTGAAATTGGATAACTTTTATCCTTAGCACTTGCTATAGATGGCTCCACAAAAGTTTTACCTTGGTCATAAGAAACTGCTAATTGTTTTACTTCTTTAGTTTCATAAGCTAATCCAATGTAACCAATTGCTCCTTTAGTTTGCCCTACAGCCTGAACAATTGCTCCAGTAGCTGGCAAACTCAATACATCAGTTGCATAGTTTTTCTTACCCATTACCTCTTCTTTAAAAAACTCATAAGTTCCAGAAGAAGATTCTCTTGAATAAGCTACAATTTTCTCATCAACTCCACCTACATCTTTCCAGTTTTTAATTTCCCCAGTGAAAATTTTCTCTAATTGCTCACGAGTTAATTTAGAAACTCCATTAGCTGGATTAACAATTACTGTTAAAGCATCAAAAGCAATTACTACTTCTTCAATTTCTTTTTTAGCTTCAGAAAACTTCAATTTCTCTTCTGTTTTTAAATCTCTTGAAGCCATTGCAATATCAGTAGTTCCATCAATAAGAGCAGTAATCCCTACTCCTGATCCACCACCTACTACAGTTACACTGATACTTTTATCTGATTTCATCAAATCTTCAGCTTCTTTTTGTGCCAATGGCAAAACAGTATCACTTCCCTTTATGGTTACCGAAACAGCTGCTGCTTTATCCTCAGAACCTTTATCTTCTGTTTTAGCCTTACCACAACTCAACATACCTATTAAAGGTAAAATCAAAAATAATTTAATTTTGTTCATTTTTATGATTTAATTTAATTTGGACAAAGGTATTTTTCAAATGTTACCCCCGTGTTAACAACGTATTATGTAATGTTTATTTATTTCGAAAAAACAAAATATAAACACTTGATTTACAGCTAATTTACTAGAAATTAAACTGCGCTTGTAATCGCAATAAATTTCCTCTTTGTCTGTTGTTTGGCAACGCACTATCTTCAAAAGTTCTATCGGCAATTACCCATTCGGCAACTAATTCAAAAGCTTTGATAGGCTGCCATTCGATACCCAATTCATAATCTCTTACAACATAACTTCTAGCGTCTTTTTCGAATTTTTTTCCACCATCATAATATTGAAATTTAGCAAAAGGATAAATTAACTGGTGTTTAGGCAAATCTAATTTATAGTTCAGTGTTACATATCCTCCTTCTAAATGAGAAACATCTACTGTATTAGTTGTTTTGTTGTAACGAGGTCCTTTACCAATATTATATTCGGCTTGAATCCCGAATGGTTTTGGATATAAAATAAAAGAAGCAGCAACACGTTGATCTAAAGTATTTTGTTTGTTAGCAGTAGTAACCCCTGTAGAAAGTTCGTTAGTAAAAGCCCATTTTCCTGTATAAGCCTGAATTCCTGGCTCGATAATTTGGTTTCCTACTACAAATGGATAACTAAAACGAGTAACTACATGTAAATTTCTATTTCCTTCCGATTTATTAGCCGTTTGACCATTGTAAGCTCCAAAAGCAAATACTCCGTAATCTCCTGAACCTTTGTAACCGTCTTTAATTAACATTGCAAAACGCTCTCTAACCACAGCTGGTGCCCAGTAGAAAAAAGCTCCTAAATCACGTTCATTTACAACC
>NCET01000358.1 GCA_002280815.1 Flavobacteriales bacterium 32-34-25
TTATGGTTACAATAAAATTGATTTTTCGAATAAACTAAACGCTACGGTTTTTAATGCGCCAAGAAACGAAGATTATAAATTACAAAACATTGTTGGAACACAGTTGAATTCACAAGGATTCCACGAAATGATGGCCAACTCATTGACTACAGCTTCTTATGTTCAACTTTCTGAAATGTTGAAAGAAGAGCACAATGTAACCATGTTGAATCCATTAAGTAGCGATTTAGCTACTATGCGCCAATCGTTATTGTTTTCTGGATTAGAAGCAATTGCTTACAATATCAATCGTAAAAATTCCGATTTAAGATTATTCGAATTTGGGAAAACCTACCATAAATTCCTTTCTGGTTACGAAGAACACAAACACCTTACTTTGTTTCAAACTGGAAACAGAAACCAAGAAAACTGGACTAATCCTCAAAGGCCATCTGATTTCTTTTTATTCAAAGGTTATGTAGAAGGAATTTTTTCTAGATTAGGAATTCAAAAAACACAAAGCAGTCCTGTAAAATCGGATGTTTTCTCTGAAGGAATTGCTATTGGAACATCTCAAACTATTTTGGTTGAATTTGGTGTAGTTAAAAAATCTATCCTAAAACATTTCGGAATCAAACAAGAAGTTTTCTATGCTGATTTTAATTGGGAGGCTATTTTAAAGACCATTCCTAGCAAAATTAAATACAGCGAAATCACTAAGTATCCTGAAGTAAGAAGAGATTTAGCTTTATTAATTGATCAAAATATAAGCTACGATAGTATTTATGCTATTGCCAGACAAACAGAGAAAAGCTTATTGAAAGACATTAATCTTTTTGATGTTTACGAAGGTAAAAACCTTCCAGAAGGCAAAAAATCGTATGCTTTAAGCTTTATCCTTCAAGACGATTCAAAAACCCTTACTGATGCTCAAATTGACAAAATCATGGGCAAATTGCAAAAGAATTTTGAAACAGAACTTGGAGCAAGTTTAAGATAAAAATTAAAAAAATAGTATGTATAAAAAAACCCATTCGCAGCAGCGAATGGGTTTTTCATTATTAACTAATTTAAACTCAACAAACAACTATGATTTTGGTAATAAAACGGTGTCTACTACATGGATTACTCCATTAGACTGGTTTACATCAGCAATTGTAACTTCAGACATTGATCCGTTTTCATCTGTGATGTATAATTTTTTTCCTTTCATCCAAGCTGTCAAAGTTCCACCACTCACTGTTTTCAGAGTAGCTTTTCCTTTTCCTTCTTTAATGGCTTTAGCAACATCAGAAGCATTCATTTTTCCTGCAACTACATGATACGTTAAAATGGTTTGCAACATTTTTAAATTTTCAGGTTTCAACAAAGTTTCCACCGTTCCTTTTGGTAATTTTTCAAAAGCGGCATTTGTAGGTGCAAAAACTGTAAACGGCCCAGCAGTTTGCAAAGTTTCAACTAATCCAGCTGCTTTAACTGCTGCAACTAATGTAGTGTGGTCTTTAGAATTTACAGCGTTTTCAACAATGTTTTTAGTAGGATACATTGGCGCTCCACCAACCATTACTGTTTTTTGAGCATAAGAAGTTGCTCCGAATACTAAGGCAAAAAAGGCTACTGATAAAAATTTTGTAGTTTTCATAAATGTATTTTTTTAGGTTATCTAAAAGCATTTACGACAATCGATTCGCTTTGGTTTTAAAAAAAATAAAAAACTTTAAAAAACACTCATTTACAATAGATTAAAAACAAAAAAAGTGAGATTCATAGAACCTCACTTTAGTATCAATGGTATTTTATTATTACAAATTCTTGATTACAAACTCACTTCTTCGGTTTAATTCGTGTTGTTCTTCGGTACAAGATTCACTTGGTACACATTTTATAATTTGTACTGTTTCACCATAACCTTTAGCAAAAATTCTCTTAGCTGGAATTCCTTGGCTAAGGAAATATTCTCTGGTAGAAGTAGCTCTTTTTGCCGAAAGATCTAAATTGTATTTATCATTTCCACGATTATCAGTATGCGAACCAATTTCAATCACCATATCCGGATATTTTTTCATCAACTCAATTACTCTGTTCAAAATAGGTTTTGACTCTTTTCGAATGTACCACAAATCATAATCAAAATAAATAGGATCGGTCTTAATAAGTAATCTGTCCTTGTCTTTTACAATATCTTTCTCAGCAGCAACAATGGCTGCTATTTTTTCTTTTTTCTTGATTTCGGCAACAACTATAGCTTCTTTTTTCTTTTGTTCTATGATTGCCAATTCTTCTTTTTTTACATTTTCTGCCGATTTTAAAGCCATCGAAGCATCGTTAACTTTCTTTCTGTCTTTGTACAATTTCAAAAATTTAGAATCTTGACTATAGCCTTGTTTCGAAACATAAACAGTATAACTTTTTTCGCAATCTACCGAAAAAGAAAAACGCCCATCAGCCGAAGTAACTACTGTTTCTAGCTCTTTTTTAAATTTTCAACTATTAAAGGCTGAATTTCGCTTATTTCGTATATATCATCTCCTCCTTTTCCGCCTTTTCTATTCGAAGCAAAATAACCGTGTTGTGTATCTGAATCTATTACAAATGAAAAATCGTCATATCCTGAATTTACTGGTAAACCAACGTTTACGGGTTTAATAAACTCATTATTTTTAATTTCAGAAACAAAAACATCCATAAAGCCATAACCGGCATGACCATTAGAAGAAAAATACAATTTGTTGTCTTTAGAAACAAAAGGAAATTGTTCTTTTTTATCGGTATTAATTGTTGGGCCAAGGTTTTTTGGAGTTCCATAATCTGAACCTAAAATTGCCACGCTGTAAATATCAAAAGAACCTAAAGAACCTGGCATATCGGAAGCAAAATACAATGTTTTTTCATCATTACTCAATGCAGGATGTTCTACTGAATAGTTGTCACTATTAAACGGTAAAGCGGTTACGTTTCTCCATTTTCCATCAATTAATTCGGCTTTAAAAATTTGAAGCATCGAAACCTTATTTTCGTTTTTGGCTTTTACTCCATCTTTAGAATTATTGCGTGTAAAATACACTGTCTTTCCGTTTTTAGTAAAAACAGCATTCGATTCATGCAAAGGAGTAGCCAATTCAACAGCAAATTTTCGAATGGAATCTATCTTAGGATTTTTAAGTGAAACCGACATTATATCCAAATAGCTTTCGTTATTCCATTTATACACTTTTTCAAAAGTATAAGGCTTTCTTATTACTGCCGAAAAAACCAATTTATCTTTATATGATACTGCTCCAAATTCAGAATTTGGCGTATTAATGACCATATTTTTAATCTCAAATCGATTGCCTAAAGCCAAGATATTTTCTAAAATCAGATTTTCTTTCTCAAGATTTTCTATTGCTTTTTGATCATTGGTACTTAAAAAATAATCACGCATTACTTTGTTTGATTCTTCATAATTTCCTGAAGCTTTTAAGGTTTGCGAATACTTGAAATAATATTCGGCAGTTGCTGCTTCTGGAAATTTCGAAATCAAAAAACGATAATTTCTTTGTGCATTAGCATAATCATTGGTATAATAATAACTATCAGCCAGGTTTTTCACCACTTCAAAAGAGCGATTGTTATTTAAAATCTTTTCATACACAGGAATGGCTTCGCTGTAATAGGTTCGATCAAATAAGCGTTTGGCTCTTTGTAAATCTTGTGTTTGCGCTTGTGCAAATTGTATGGTAAGTACAATTAAAATAAGGTATATTCTTTTCATTGCTATCATATTAAAAGAATCTTGGTGATTTATCATATCCTTTGCCCAGTAAATCTAAATTAAACAACATAAAAACTTCGTGAGTTCCTGAGTTGAATTGTCCTAAATTAGAAGTGGTATAATCATAAGCATAACCTACGCTAACACTAGGTGAAACTTTAATACTCATTAAAGCGCTTACTGCATCATCAAATCGGTAGGAAGCACCTAATTCAAATTTTTCATTGAACAAGACATTGGCAGAAAGGTCTAATGAAACTGCTGAACCTGCAACGATTTTAGACATAAAAGCAGGTTTTAACTTAAAAGTGTCCGACAAGTTAAAAACATATCCTCCTGTAAAAAACACATGGATTTCCTCGGAACCAAAAGCATTAATTCCAGAGCGTTCTTCGATATGTTTAGACGAAAATAAATTAGGAGCAGACAATCCTAAATAGTAATTATCTGTAAAATAATAAGCTCCTACTCCAACATTTGGAAAAATGTTATTTATGTTTTCTGAAAAAGCATCATCAGTAGAAGAATTACCACTTTCAAATTCAAAGCCATTAAAATTAGTTTTAAACGAAGTAAAACCAGCTTTCAATCCCAAAGATAATTTTGCGGTACTGCTCATGTTTAAAACATAGGCAAAATCAGCGTAGAAATTATCTTCTTTTTTAGCTCCATCTCCAATATCATCTGAAATCATCGACAATCCCATTTCGACTTTTTTACTCAAAGGAATGTGTCCAAAAAAGTTGAACGTTTTAGGACCTCCTATGGATCCAGCCCATTGTGAACGGTATAAAATCCCTAAATCTAACATGGCTTGGGTTCCAGTTGCATAAGCCGGATTGACAATATTCATATTGTACATATAATGCGTGTATTCAGGATCTTGCTGTGCAGATACTTTTATTACCAACAATAAAAGACTGATACTTAATATTATTTTTTTCATTCGAAGTTTAGTTTAGTGTAACGAAAATCAACTATCGGTTTAGGTATAGTCTTCCTTGAGTTGGTTTTTTATTTCCTTTATTGAGGTCAAGGATATAAAAGTAAACTCCGTTTGGTGCTACTCCATTAATTCCAATTTTATAATCAGAATTTCTACCATCCCATACTGGTTTGTCTCGATTTCCTTTAAACATTAAATTCCCGTAGCGGTTGTAAATTTCTAAAGTAAAATCAGGATAAACGAATTCAATTTTTGGAACTCCAAAAGTTTCATTAACTCCATCTCCATTTGGAGAAAATCCGTCTGGGATAAATATATTACAGGTTTCAAGTGAAAAAGAACTGGTGTTATTATCTACAACAACTGCACTACAGGCATTCGAATCATCAACTAAAGAATTGAGTGTGAAATTTGTAGTTCCTGAATTTGCTAAAATTGACATTGGAATTATAAAACTAGCTTCTCCTGAAGTAACTTCAGCAGTAATTGTTTGATTTGAAGCTACATTTGCTCCAGTCAACGAATAATCAAAAGTAACATTAGCCACATCACCTAATCCAGACAGCTGAACTACCGTATCTCCTTCTAAACATTCATTTTCTATACTTAAAGAAAT
>NCET01000359.1:0-13241 GCA_002280815.1 Flavobacteriales bacterium 32-34-25
CGGAATGTTATTTCACGAAGGTCAATTTTTAGATCCTGTAATGCGTAACATCGAAGCTTTCCTTGAGGACACACAAAAAACAGTAAACGGAAAAGTATTTGTCTCATTGAAACCATATCATTTTTCATTAGACGGAATCGAATCTGATAACGATTTGATGAACACTGGTTTTGGTCAATATGGCGAAATGAACAATGCCTGGACTTCAGATGATGCTAAAGGATTTATTAAAATTCTTGGTAATGCTCAAAACATATTTTCATCTGTAAACAACGAAACTTACGAATAAAAAGATTTTACCACAAAGTCCACTAAGAAGGCACAAAGCACACTAAGCTTTGTGAACTTTGAGCTTTCTTTGAGTACTTCGTGGTTAATTTTATTTACTTTTTTAAAATAGATTGGGTTGTTCAAAACAACAGAAATCTTAAAAACAGAGATCATGATTAAAGTTGGAATAATAGGTGGTTCGGGATATACGGCAGGAGAATTAATTAGAATTCTAATGTTTCACCCGAATGCTCAATTGGATTTTGTTTACAGTACTACAAACGCTGGAAAACCACTTTCTGTGGCACACCACGATTTGTTGGGCGACATCGAAATGAATTTTACAGATGTTATCAATCCTGATGTTGACGTGCTTTTCTTGTGTTTAGGACACGGAAAATCCATTTCATTCTTAGAAAACAACAAATTTTCAGATAACACAAAAATTATCGATTTAGGAAACGATTTCCGTTTGACAAAAGACAAAGACTTTAACGGTAAATCTTTTGTTTACGGATTGCCTGAACTGAATAAAACCGACATTAAAAACGCCAATTATATTGCTAATCCAGGTTGTTTTGCTACAGCTATTCAATTGGCTTTATTGCCATTGGCTGCTGATGGATTATTAACCGAAGACGTTCATATCAACGCCACAACTGGTAGTACTGGTGCTGGAGTTGGTCTGGCTGCTACATCACATTTTAGCTGGAGAAACAACAATTTCTCTCACTACAAAGTATTTGAGCACCAACATTTGGGAGAAATCAATCAAAGCATCAATCAATTGCAAGCGGATTATTCGGATGAATTGATTTTTATACCAAACAGAGGGGATTTCCCAAGAGGAATTTTCGCTACTTTATATACAAAATCGGAAGAAAGTTTAGAAGATTTGGTTGCAAAATACGAAGCTTTTTATGCTGACCAACCTTTTGTAACAGTTACCACTACTAACATCAACATGAAACAGGTAGTACAAACGAACAAATGTATTATTAGTTTATTGAAAAAAGGAAACCGGGTTTTAATCACTTCAATAATTGATAATTTATTGAAAGGCGCCTCTGGTCAGGCTGTCCAAAACATGAATTTAATGTTTGGATTAGAAGAGACTACAGGATTGCATTTGAAACCGAGTGGATTTTAAAATAATTAGAACAAAGAATATAGATATTAGAATAAAGACAAAAAAATAATGTTTAACCAAAACGTTTAGTCTTTTTTCTCTACTCTATTTTCTTTTCTCTACTAAAAAAAATAAAAAAAATGAACTTATTTGACGTTTACCCATTATATCCTATTACACCTGTAAAAGCTTTAGATTGCACGATTACAGACGATAAAGGAATCGAATATTTAGATTTATACTCTGGTCACGGAGTAATTTCTATCGGACATACCCAACCGGATTATGTTGCTAAAGTGAAAGAGCAATTGGATAATTTAAGTTTTTACTCGAATGCGATTCAGAATCCATTACAAGTAGAATTAGCAGAAAAATTAGGAAAAGCTTCCGGCTTAACTGATTTTAGCTTATTTCTTTGTAGTTCTGGTGCTGAAGCCAATGAAAATGCTTTAAAAGTAGCTTCTTTCCACACAAACAAATCAAGAGTAATTGCTTTTGATAATTCGTTTCACGGAAGAACTTCTGCAGCCGTTGCTGTAACCGATAACAAAAAAATTGTTGCACCTTTAAACGCTCAACAAGCCGTTACTTTCCTGCCTTTAAACCAAATTGATTTGGTGGAAGCCGAATTAAAAAAAGGAGATGTTTGTGCAGTTATCATCGAACCTATTCAAGGAGTTGGTGGTTTAGACCAGGGAACAACAGAATTTTTTCAGGCTTTGGAAAAAGCGTGTAAGGCTAATGACGTAGTTTTAATTTTAGACGAAGTACAATCAGGTTACGGAAGAAGCGGAAAATTCTTCGCTTTCCAACACCACGGAATCAACCCTGATATCGTAACTACAGCTAAAGGAATGGGGAACGGTTTCCCTATTGGAGGCGTTTTAATTTCTCCTAAATTCCAGGCAAGTTACGGATTATTAGGAACTACTTTTGGTGGAAGTCATTTGGCTTGTGCTGCAGGAATTGCTGTTTTAGACGTGATGGAAGCTAAAAACCTAATCGAAAACACCAATAAAGTATCTGAATACTTTTTTGAAGCCATCAAAGTAATTCCTGAAATCATCAAAGTAAAAGGAAGAGGATTGATGTTAGGAGTTGAATTTGACTTTGACGTAAGTGCTTTGAGAAAGAAAATGATTATTGAAAAATACATTTTTACAGGTGGAGCTAACAATAAAAACTTATTGAGAATCCTTCCACCATTAACGATTACTACAGATGCAATTGATACTTTTATCAAAGCATTACAAGAAAGTTTGGCAGAATTAAAATAATGTATTGCTCCGCAAAGTCTCTGACTTTGCGGAAGTGAGAATCGGTCTCTGACCGCATACAAAACGAAAGCTTAAAACTTTCAAACACATCCTCAAAGTCAAAGACTTTGCGGAGCAAGGATTAAAAGCATAAGTTTTTTTAAACTTAAAAAATAAAACAAAATGAGTACTATTTTATCCATAGAAAAAAGAAACGCCGTACTAACTAGCATGGCGGCTCTTTTAGAACAAGAAAGAGAAGCTTTGAAAGCCATCAATCAACAAGATTTAGCCAATTATAATGGTGAAGATTTGGCTATGGAAAAACGGCTACTCGTTGATGATGCCAAAGTGCTTTCAAATCAGGAAATAAAATTTTATTGAAAGGCGGTAAAGAATCTTTGCTTTCGAACCAAAAAATTGTGAGCCTTTGGCACCAGGCCTTAGAAAGCAATGGAGTTTCAACTGATTGGGTAGAATATTTGAATTATGACAGAGTTCAAACCCAGGCTTTCTTAGAAAAACCAACACAAAGAGTCGATTTAATCGTACCACGTGGTGGCGAAAAATTGATTGAATTCACTAAAAAACACGCTACTTGCCCGGTTATTGTAAGTGGTCGTGGAAACAACTTTGTATATGTAAATGCCGATGCCGATTTAGAAAAAGCAATGGCAATTATCATTAACGGAAAAACTTCGAACATATCAGTTTGTAATGCCTTAGATAAAGTTTTAATTGATACTAATGTTCCAAATTGGGAAGGCTTCGCTAACGAATTGGTAGCTAAATTAAAAGCATACAACGTAACTATTTTAGGTGATGATGCTTTCGCAAAAGCGACTCAGGTGCCTGCAATAGAAAACGATTTGATTTGGTACGAAGAGTTTTTGGATTACAAAATTGTTATTGGAACAATAGATTCGAAACAAGATGCAATTACTAAAATCAATAAATATTGTGGCGGACATTCGGTTTCCATTATTACCGAAGATCAAGCCATTGCGCAGGAATTTATGGAAAACATTGATGCTTCATCGGTTTATCACAATGCTTCCACTCGTTTTACTGATGGAGGACAATTTGGTTTAGGTGGTGAATTAGCGATCAGTACCGATAAATTGCACCAACGCGGACCAATTGGTTTACAACATTTGGTAACCAATAAATGGTATATTTACGGAGACGGACAAATCAGATAGCAGAATGCAGTATTTAGTTGGCAGTTATCTGTTGTGAGTTGTCAGTTCAATCGTAGTCAAAAACAAAAATGATTTAAGATTAACGATTTTTGAATACTGATTTAAAACCAAACTATAAAATTTAAATACTACTTTGTGAACTTTATTTTTACAAAGTATAGAGAGTAAAAAACTTTGTGCACTTTGCGATTACTTTGTGCTCTTTGTGGTTAAAAAAAGCCCTTTGCGGTTAAAAAACATGGCGAAAAAAAGAATTTTATTAAAATTAGGAAGCAATACGCTAACCAAAGAAACCAATCATATTTCGAGAGGAAAGATTGAGGATATTGGTATGCAAATAGCCGCTTTAAACGATGAATACGAATTTATCATTGTGAGTTCGGGTGCTATTGCTGCAGCGAAACAATTTGTTAAGTTAGACAATAACGACAAAGATGTTTTTGTAAAACAAGCTTTGGCTTCTATAGGTCAGCCTCATTTGATGCGGATTTACAATGAAAACTTTAAGGATTTAGGACTAAATACTTCGCAGTGTTTGCTTTCTTATTCTGATTTCGAAAAAGAACAAACCAGAAAAAACATTGTCAATACCATCAACGTATTAGTTAAAAATAATTACATCCCCATTATCAACGAAAACGATACGGTAGCCACGGATGAAATTAAATTTGGTGACAACGATAAATTAGCTGCATTAGCCGCTGTTTTATTAAAAGTAGATATTTTGATTATTGCCACCAACACCGACGGTTTTTACACCAAAGAATCAATGGACAAAGGAATTCCAGAGACTATACATTCAGTAAAAGAACTGAAAGATCTGGAAAAAGAAATTGGAGATTCTAAATCGTCACATGGAACTGGCGGAATGCAATCAAAAATTGAAGCAGTAGCCATCGCAAAAGAAGCTAATATTGAAACTTGGATTATCAATGGTTTAAAAGATAATTTTATCTTGAATGCCTTGAAAAATGAAATTGCATTTACTAAAATAATATAAAAATCAGCTCATATCCGTGTCTTCGCGATAGCGAATCCGTTTAATCAGCGTATAAATCATAAAAAAATGAACTTTATATCCATACAAAACATAGATTCACTTGACAAATGGGTGAAACAAGCTTTAAAAATCAAAAAAAATCCGCTTAAGAATAAAAAACTAGGAAAGAACAAAACCTTAGGAATGTTATTCTTCAACTCTAGTTTGAGAACCCGTTTGAGTACACAAAAAGCGGCTATGAATCTAGGAATGGATGTAATTGTAATGAATTTTAACAGCGAAGGCTGGACTTTAGAGTTTCAGGATGGAGCTGTTATGAATCAGGGTTCATCTGAGCACATCAAGGAAGCCGCTGCCGTTGTTTCACAATATTGCGATATTATTGCCATTAGAGCTTTTGCAGGATTAGTTGATAAAGAAAAAGATAATGCCGAAACCGTAATTTCAGGTTTCTTAAAATATGCCTCTGTACCAGTTGTAAATATGGAAAGCGCTACGGGACATCCAATGCAATCCCTTGCCGATGCGATTACAATGGCAGAACACAAAACCAAACACAGAGCAAAAGTAGTATTAAGTTGGGCACCACATCCTAGAGCTTTGCCTCAGGCTGTTCCAAATTCTTTTGTAGAAATGATGCAAAAGCAGGAAGACATGGATTTTGTAATTACGCATCCGGAAGGCTACGAATTGAATCCTGAAATCACTAAAGACTCTGTGATTGAATACGACCAAAATAAAGCTTTTGAAAATGCCGATTTTATCTATGCTAAAAACTGGAGCAATTACAAAGAATACAAATTCATGCACTGTTTGCCTGTAAGACGTAATGTAATTGTTGCTGACGAAGTAATTGACAGTGAAAATTCAGTAGTTATCGAACAAGCCAATAACAGAACCTATTCTGCTCAATTAGTTCTACAAAAAATATTGAAAAATGGGGGAAAATAAGCAAGTATTATCTATCATAAAAATTGGTGGAAACATCATTGATAATCCAACAGAATTAGCTCAATTTTTAACCGATTTCTCTAAAATTGAAGGAAACAAAATTTTAGTTCACGGAGGCGGAAAATCGGCTACTAAAATGGCGCAAAGTATTGGTTTAGTTCCTCTAATGATTGATGGACGACGCATTACTGACAAACCTATGCTGGATGTAGTGGTGATGATTTATGCCGGTGAAATCAATAAAAATGTGGTGGCTCAATTGCAAGCTCACAATACCAATGCGATGGGATTTTCTGGTGCTGATGGAAATTTAATTCAGTCAACCAAAAGAAACCATCCAACCATAGATTACGGTTTTGTTGGTGATGTTCAAAAAGTGAATACGCCATTATTAGAAACTTTAATCAATAGCGGAATTGTTCCAGTTTTCTGTGCTATCACACACGATAAAAACGGACAATTATTAAATACCAATGCCGATACAATTGCTAGTGAATTAGCCATTGCTGCATCAGAAGTTTTTGAGGTAACCTTAAATTATTGTTTCGAAAAAGCAGGCGTTTTAACAGATGTTGAAGACGAAAATTCGGTAATCAAACAAATAAATTCAGCTCTTTATTCTCAATTAAAAGAAGAAGGTGCTATTCATTCGGGGATGATTCCTAAATTGGACAACTGTTTTAATAGTTTGTCTAAAGGCGTTCAGAAAATAAAAATTGGTCACCATAGCATGTTGAAAGACTCGAAGGCAATTTGCACGAGCATAGAATTATAAAAAATACGGAAACATCCCTGACAGGGTTTGAAACCCTGTCAGGGTTAAATCAATAATTTTGAAAAACATAACTACTCTTATACAAGAAGCCATTGCGTTATTAAAATCGCTTATTGAAACTCCTTCCTTTTCCAGTGAAGAAGATCAAACGGCTCTTTTAATCGAAAATTGGTTTACTCAAAACAATATTCCTTTCGAAAGAGAGAACAATAACATTTGGGCTTACAATAAACATTTTGATAAATCCAAACCAACACTTTTACTCAATTCGCACCATGATACAGTGAGACCAAACCAAGGTTACACCAATGATCCATTTGAAGCCATTGTAAAAGACGGTAAATTATTTGGTTTAGGAAGTAATGATGCTGGAGGATGTTTGGTTTCATTAATTGCCACATTTACTCATTTTTATGCCGTTGAAAACCTACCTTACAATATTGTAATTGTAGCTTCGGCAGAAGAAGAAAGCAGCGGAAAAAACGGTTTAAACAGCGTGTTGAAACATTTACCCGAACTGGAATGCGCTATTGTTGGTGAACCAACTTTAATGCAATTGGCAGTAGCCGAAAAAGGATTATTAGTATTAGATGTAATTGTAAAAGGAACAGCCAGTCACGCTGCTCATAACAATCCAGACAATCCAATTTACAATGCAATGCCTGTAATTGAATGGTTCAAAACTTATCAATTCGAAAAAATATCAGAAGTTTTAGGCCCTGTAAAAATGACCGTAACTCAGGTTACCGCTGGAAAACAACACAATGTTGTGCCTGCTGAATGTCATTTGGTTGTGGATATTCGGGTGAATGATTGTTACAACAACACCGAAATTTTAGAAACCGTAAGAGCAAATGTAAACGCCGAAGTAAATCCTCGTTCGATGCATTTGAACGCTTCTTCGATTCCCGTTTCACACGGATTAGTGCAAGCAGGAATCGCATTAGGAAGAACAGCCTGCGTTCGCACTCGGCAGACGAATTTATTTACGTTAACGAAATAGAAGAAGGAATTGAATTGTATATCAAAATACTAACGGACTTTTTTAAAATAAATTCCAATATTTAAATTGCTACGCCAGTTCGCTATGGCTCGTGTCCAAATTCCAATAATCATAAAATTGGAACTTAAAACAATAAACTATAAACCAAAAACAGTTAAAAATGAAACTTTGGGAAAAAGGAATACCAACAGATAAACAAATCGAACAATTTACCGTTGGAAACGACCGTGAACTGGATTTGGTGTTAGCTAAATATGATGCTTTAGGTTCTATTGCTCACGCTAAAATGTTGGGACAAATTGGATTACTGACTCAAACTGAAACCGATTCAAATTGAAGATAGTTTTGAAGATGTACATTCGAAAATTGAATATCTTTTGACGGTAAAATTAGGCGATGCCGGAAAAAAAATCCACACTGCCCGTTCCCGTAACGATCAGGTTTTGGTTGACGTAAACTTATACCTGAAAGATGTTGTAAAAGACATGAAATCTCAGGTAAAAACGCTGTTTGACTTGTTAATGGAATCGGCAGAGAAACACCAAAATGTATTATTGCCAGGTTATACGCATTTGCAAATTGCCATGCCATCTTCTTTCGGGATGTGGTTTTCGGCTTATGCTGAAACCTTGATTGACGATATTACGATGCTAAATGCTGCATTAAAAGTAGTCGATCAAAACCCATTAGGTTCTGCTGCTGGTTACGGAAGCTCCTTCCCTATCAACCGAACTTTTACTACTCAGGAATTAGGATTCGAAACCTTGAAATACAATTCGGTTGCGGCACAAATGAGCCGTGGAAAATCCGAAAAAACAGTGGCTTTTGCTATGAGTAGTGTTGCTGCAACTTTGGCTAAATTCTCGATGGACGTTTGTTTGTATATGAGTCAAAATTTTGATTTCATCAGCTTGCCTGCTCATTTAACTACTGGTTCGAGCATCATGCCGCACAAGAAAAATCCGGATGTTTTTGAGTTGATTCGTGGAAAATGCAATAAAATTCAAGCCTTGCCATACGAAATCACTTTGATTACGAATAATCTTCCAAGTGGTTATCACCGTGATTTGCAATTATTGAAAGAAGGATTGTTTCCTGCTATTCAAAACCTGCAAGCCTGTTTGGATATTGCGATTTTCTCAATCAAAGATATCAAAGTAAAAGACGAAATCTTAAACGATAAAAAATACAATTACCTGTTTACTGTAGATACGCTAAACGAAATGGTAGTAGCTGGAATGCCTTTTAGAGATGCTTACAAAGCCGTTGCGGAACAATTAGAAGCTGGAACTTACGAATCTCCAAAAGAGACCAAACACACTCACGAAGGAAGTATCAATAATCTTTGCTTGAAAGAAATAAAGGAAAAGATGAATCTGGCTTTTTAAAAGAAGATTCATTTAGATAAAAACAGAAAGCCACAAATTCACGAATTGAAATAATCTAATTCGTAAATTCGTGGCTTTTTCTAATTTAGAAATCCTTTAGAATCCTTTAAATCTGTGGCAAAAAAATCACAGCTTATCTTTCAAATCTCCTGCATCAATATCCGAATGCGAAGCATCATAAACCGATTGACCGTCTTTAATTAAAAGAATTTGAGGCGATTCGTGATACACATTAAAACGATTAGCTATTTCATTCGAAATTTCGCGATACGTAATTAAATCCAGGAAATAAGGTGTAACTTTATCTTGTAAATCAAACTCGTTCTCAAATTGTTTTAACGCCATTCTGCTCACACTGCAACGCGTACTGTGCTTAAAAATGACTGCTGGTTTCTCATTCGAATTGAAAATAATTTCCCCTAACTGATTAACATCAGTCAAAATTTCCCAATTCATTTTGCTCTCTTGCTGCTTTGGAGTTTCATCACTCCCAAAAATATTTTTTAAAAAACTCATGTTTTGACTGGTTTTAGGTCATTTTGGCATTTTATTATGATAAAAATCATACTTTTTACGCCATTTTGACTGTAAATTTACGATGGAATACAAATTGAATATTCGTTTGCAAAGATAAATAAATAGCAACTCAAAAATATACGAATCATGAATATAAATAAATTCACTATCAAATCGCAAGAAGCCATTCAGCTTTCGCAACAACTTGCACAAAGTTTCGGACAACAGCAAATAGAAAACGAACACATTTTTAAAGCCATTTTTGAAGTTGACGAAAATGTAGCGCCTTTTATTTTGAAAAAACTGAACGTGAATGTGCCGTTGTTTTTACAAATTCTGGACAGCACGATTCAAAGTTTTCCGAAAGTTTCGGGTGGCGATGTGATGCTTTCCAGAGATGCCAACAAAGCCCTAAACGAAGCCGAAATTATTGCTAAAAAGATGAACGATGAATATGTTTCTATCGAACATTTAATCTTAGCTATTTTCGATTCTAAAAGCAAAGTAGCACAAATTCTAAAAGATCAGGGCGTTACTGGAAAAGCATTGAAAGCCGCTATTGAAGAATTGCGCAAAGGCGAAAGAGTAACTTCAGCATCTGCCGAAGAAACCTATAATTCCTTAAATAAATATGCTAAAAACCTCAACGAATTAGCCAAATCAGGAAAACTAGATCCGGTAATTGGTCGTGACGAAGAAATCCGACGTGTATTGCAAATTCTAACGCGTCGAACCAAAAACAACCCAATGCTTGTGGGTGAACCTGGCGTGGGTAAAACCGCCATTGCCGAAGGTTTAGCACACCGAATTGTAGATGGCGACGTGCCTGAAAACCTGAAAGACAAAATACTGCTGCCGAAGGAGACATTGTATTGTTTATTGACGAAATCCACACCTTAGTTGGTGCCGGAGGTGGCGAAGGTGCTATGGATGCGGCAAATATTCTGAAACCAGCTTTGGCTCGTGGAGAATTGCGTGCTATTGGTGCAACCACTCTGGACGAATACCAAAAATATTTCGAAAAAGACAAGGCGCTTGAAAGACGTTTCCAAAAAGTACTTATCGAAGAACCAGATACCGAAAGTGCGGTTTCCATCCTTCGTGGAATCAAAGAAAAATACGAAACGCACCATAAAGTCCAAATCAAGGATGAGGCCATTATTGCTGCGGTAGAATTATCGCAACGTTATATTACCAATCGTTTTTTACCAGACAAAGCCATCGATTTGATGGACGAAGCCGCTTCTAAAATCCGAATGGAAATCAATTCCAAACCAGAAGAACTGGATGTTTTAGATCGAAAAGTAATGCAATTGGAAATCGAAATTGAAGCTATCAAACGTGAAAAAGACGAAACCAAACTGAAAGTCCTTGGAATGGAATTAGCCAATTTAAAAGAAGATCGAAACAAGATTTTCGCCAAATGGAAATCTGAAAAAGATGTGGTTGATAATATTCAAGCGGTAAAAACAGAAATCGAAGACTTTAAATACGAAGCCGAACGTGCCGAACGCGATGGCGATTATGGTAAAGTAGCCGAAATAAGATATGGAAGAATCAAAGAAGCTCAGGAACGATTAGACGTTTTACATAAAGAATTACAGGAAAATCAAGCAGGTGGAAGTTCGTTAATCAAAGAAGAAGTAACCCGCGAAGACATTGCCGAAGTGGTTGCCAAATGGACTGGAATTCCGGTAGTAAAAATGCTTCAGGGCGAAAGAGAAAAACTCCTGCATCTGGAAGAAGAATTACACCGCCGTGTGGTAGGACAAGAAGAAGCCATCGAAGCTATTAGTGATGCCGTTCGCCGTAGCCGTGCCGGATTGCAGGACATGAAAAAACCAGTGGGTACCTTCTTGTTCCTTGGAACAACGGGTGTGGGTAAAACCGAATTGGCAAAAGCCTTAGCCGAATATTTATTCGACGACGAAAACGCCATGACCCGAATTGATATGAGTGAGTATCAGGAACGCCATAGCGTGAGCCGATTGGTAGGTGCGCCTCCGGGATATGTAGGTTATGACGAAGGTGGACAATTGACCGAAGCCGTGCGCCGTAAACCCTATTCAGTAATTTTGCTGGATGAGATCGAAAAAGCGCATCCCGATACCTTTAACATCTTGTTACAGGTTTTGGATGAAGGTCGTTTAACAGACAACAAAGGCCGCCTTGCCGATTTTAAAAACACCATTATCATCATGACGTCTAATATGGGAAGTCATATTATTCAGGAGAAATTTGAGAACTTAAAAGGAAGTGTCGAAGCCGCAACCGAAGCCGCTAAAGTAGAAGTTTTAGGCTTATTGAAACAAACCGTTCGCCCGGAATTTATCAACCGTATTGACGAAATTGTGATGTTTACACCATTGACCAATGCTAATATTGCTCAAATTGTAGGCCTCCAACTCAAATCGGTTACTAAAATGCTGGCACAACAAGGCATCACTATGGACGCCACGCCGCAAGCTATCGATTATTTATCTGATAAAGGTTATGATCCGCAGTTTGGAGCCCGTCCCGTAAAACGTGTGATTCAAAGAGAGGTGTTGAACCAGTTGTCTAAAGAAATTCTGGCTGGCAAAATCACTACCGATAGCATCATCCTTTTGGATGCTTTTGATGGCCAATTGGTTTTTAGAAATCAAAGCGAGTCGAACAAATAATAGTCATCACGAGGAACAGTGTCATTGCGAGCGATAGCGTGGCAATCTCACTACTAAGAGCAAGTAACTTAAGTAACTTAATGTGATTGCCACGCTATCGCTCGCAATGACCTACAATAACCTAAACACCAGTCCTCACAACTGGTGTTTTTTTTTGAAGCATAATGACTCTTTGCACTTAGAGATTCATAAAAATACTAATTCCCTATTTTCACATCTACTTTTTCAGCTTCTACTTTTAGACCTTTATTATCTAGAGAGATACTTGTAGTAGTGGTATCAGCTGGAGGAGTTTCTATTATTTATTAAATTGATTAGTACTGTATGGACTGCTTACAGCTTAATACAAAGGTGGCTCTAATAATAGAAACAAGCTTTATAAAATTATTTCAATAACTTATATTATTCCTCTCTGTTTTTTAGGAGCACAACCATAGTTTTCCATAACAACTTCCCTCCTGCTGTTCGCTCTATCTCTTGTGTTCGCTATCGCTTCCACAAGAGGATGCCGCTACCATCAGGGCTATTTAGAACGTTTGTTTTCCAAAATAACTATTTCAAAATAAATCATCCACTAAAAGAGAAAACAAAACTTGAAACCATAAAAAATTTGTAATGATTTTTTTATACTTTTATCCAAACAAAAAACTGTCTCTAAATAAAGAGACAATCTAAATTATTAGATTGGGACAAGGCTAACTTAAATAAATTCATCAACACAACTATCGTGAATTTTCATACATAACAATAATTTATACTACCTAATTATGAAAGAATGTCATTACAACAAAGGGATTAGAACTGATATAGCTTTAGTTTTTAGCTGTCCTGGACAGGAAGAAGAAAAAAAAGGGAAACCAATTTCAGGGCAAACGGGCAAAAACTTAGATTTTTTTTTAACTAGATTATCCGAAAAACTAGAGTTTGAATTCAAAAACAGATATGATTTAAGAATAACAAATTCGGTTAAAACAGCTTATTATAAAAACTCAACCTCTAATAAAACTGAGCCAACAACTGATGAAATTAAAGACAAAAACAATCTAAACCGATTGTATAATGAATTATACGAAATTGAAAAATTTATT
>NCET01000359.1:13349-14627 GCA_002280815.1 Flavobacteriales bacterium 32-34-25
TTAAACTTAAGACAAATAAGATATTTACTGTAAGACACTTATCAAATAGTTCACTAAATAGAATTAAAGTTGATAAATTAACTGGTAGTTTAGCTAGTGAGTTTCGAATAAATACATTAGTAGATGATTTATTCGAAAAATTAAAAAAAGAAAATTAGCCCTAACAAATACAACAATAAAAAATACACAAATAAACATGAAAAAATTAATCAAAATCACAATTTTCACTTTATTCCTTATGTCTTCACATTTTTCTAAAGCTCAAGATATCGAAAGATATTTAACAATAGCAGAAGACACAGGTAAATCATTGGTGAAGGCTGGAGAATCTAATAAATACTATGATTTAACAAATTTTAATAACTCAATTAATAATTTAGATTCAGAATTGAAACTATATAAATCAGACATTGACAAAATAGATCCCCTTAAATTGTTTTCAGGTAGGGACAAAATGTTGAAATTATACAACTCAACTATAGAAAAAAGAAACGTCATAGTCAATTATGTAAATAATTATAATGATACTCGAAATGCACAAATACTTAAAGATAAAACTCTATTAGAATTGAAGAAAAAAAGGTTAGATTCAATAAGAACTGTTGAAAAACTTAACAAAATAAAATTAGATTCAATTCGTGAATTAGAAGAAAAAAATAAATTAGAAGCATCTTTAAAGAAACAACATATTAATGATTCTATTCAAAATTTAATTAATGTGTCTAACAAAATCAAACTGGAAAAATACCTTTCTTCTCAAGAGTGGAAATCTACCAAGCTAAAAGTTAAAAATCTTGAAGCTGAAAATTACAATATAGCAGTTCAAATTGAAAAAAGTATAAGATCTACAGTTAAAGGTTATACTATCTTCGGTAATGCTATTCAGGAAGTGCCAAAAAGCTTATATGATAATCTCAAAGCTAAAGCTAATGTCATTAAGAAAAATTTAGATACCATTCATAACATTTCTAACTCAATTTATAACAACTGTGGAAAAGAATTATACGAAATAAATACGAGTACAGATATTGAAACTGAGAAAGCTATGTATGCAATTGGAATTGCTGGAAAATTTTCAAACTAAACCAGCTCCGCTAAGTCTCCCAACTTCACCACACAAGCTAATCAAACAATCATTTCCACAATCAAAGTCATTGCGAGGAACGAAGCAATCTCACAATCAAAACCCAGATCGCTCGGATATACGTAAACGTTGGCGCAGAATTGTATTCTGTGCCCGCAACAGTAAGCAAATAATCTAACTATCGTGAGTTTCTT
>NCET01000360.1 GCA_002280815.1 Flavobacteriales bacterium 32-34-25
TTAAAATGTTTGACAAGGTAATAGGTGTTTTTGTGATTTATGCCGCCGAGAAAAATTATTTTGATGATGAAGAAATTCAATTGTTAGATAATGCAACTTCCGATGTTGCTTTTGCCTTAGAGTTTTTCGAAAAAGAAAAAATGCGGAAAAGAGCCGAGGAGGCGGTTGCACAAAGCGAAAAAAGGTTTCATACATTAACTGAAGTTTCTCCAGTAGGGATTTATAGAACCGATTTAACAGGAGCCACAACTTATGTCAATCAACGCTGGTCACAAATTGTGGGTATTAGTTTTGAGCAATCTATGGGCAGCGGTTGGTATTTAGCCATTCATCCTGGCGATCAGATTAAATTATTTGATGAATGGAAAAAAGTGATTAAAAACAGAGAAAAATCATTATTAGAATATCGATTTGTTAAACCCGACGGCACAATTGTTTGGGTAATAGGTCAGGCAACTCCCGAAACAAATGCAGATAATCAAATTGTTGGGTTTATTGGGACTATTACAGATATAACCGAGCGTAAACTGGCAGAAGATAAATTTTTGAATGCAAATAAAAAGCTCGAAGCTATAATTAGGGCTATTCCTGATATGATTTTTGAAATAGGCTTGGATAACATTATTTATAATTATCATTCTCAAAATACCAAAAGTTTGTTAATGCCGATAGAACAGTTTATAGGCAAAAAAATTCCTGAAGTACTTCCTCCCAATGCCGCTGAAACCTGTTTGTTTGCTTTAAAAGAAGCTTCTGAAAAGGGCTTTTCTAACGGACATCAATATGTTTTGGAAATGCCTGATGGTTTTCATTGGTTTGAACTCTCAATAGCACCAATAAAAGAATATGCTGATAAAGAACCTCATTTTATTTGTATTTCTAGAGATATTACTGAGCAACATAAAATGAATGACGAGATTCAAAAAGCCAAAGAGCAGGCTGAAGCAGCAAATAAATCTAAAACTGATTTCTTAGCTAATATGAGTCATGAAATTAGAACGCCTTTAAATGGAATTATTGGTTTTACTACGCTATTGATGGAATCCCAAATGCATGAAAACCAAAAAAGACACATGCTTACCATTAATGAATCTGCATCTACATTGATGGATATTGTAAATGATATTCTGGATTTTTCAAAAATAGAAGCAGGAAAATTAGAACTTAAAATAGAAGAAATAGATCTTTTTGCCTTGACAAACCAAATCATTTCTTTGTTCAAATACCAAGCAAGTCAAAAAAAAATTGAATTAGAATTGCATATTGATGCTAATGTACCTCAGTTCCTTTTTGCCGATGCTTTGCGATTGAAGCAAATTATTATTAACCTGATAGGAAATGCTGTTAAGTTTACCCAAGAAGGACAAATACAATTAGAAATCAAAAGTATTTTGCCTCTCGAAGACCAATTTGTCAATCTTTATTTCTCGGTAAAAGACACAGGAATAGGTATAAAGGAACACAATCATCACAAGATATTTCACTCATTTGAACAGGAAGATAATTCTACAAGTCGTCAGTTTGGAGGAACTGGATTAGGCTTAGCAATTTCTAATCAACTGCTGGCTTTAATGGATTCAAATTTGCAATTAGAGAGCACTTATGGACAGGGGAGTACTTTTTATTTCAACATCCGACTCGAAAAATCGGAGGTACAAAATAAAGAGCTGCTTAAAACAAATAATCAGTCAATTATGAAAAATATTTTGGGTGCAAAGAAAGTTTTAATTGTAGAAGATAATGCTATAAATATGCTACTGGCTAAAACATTAGTTAAGAAAATTATTCCCGAAAGTATTATTATCGAAGCTTTTGATGGTGATGAAGCCATTGAGCAATACCAAAATCATCAACCTGATATTATTTTGATGGATATTCAAATGCCTAATAAAAACGGATTTGAGGCTACTTTTGAAATTCGAAAAATGGAACAAAATTTTATAACTCCCATTATTGCCTTAACGGCTGGAATATTTGTTGAAGAAAAAGAAGAGTGCTTAAAAGCAGGTATGAACGATTATATTACCAAACCAATTATTATATCCGATTTAGAATCGGTTATGTTAAAGTGGTTGATGGATTAATTGTAAACACAGCTAGAATGAGTTTTTTTAAGACTTACTTTTTGCTAAGATAATGTTGACAATAGCGTTTTTATCTAAAACTCCCGATTGTCTCCATAATTGTTTTCCGTTTTGGAATAAAATCATTGTGGGAACACCGCGTACTTGATATTGCGAAGCTACTTGTTGGTTCTTGTCTACATCAATTTTTATGATTGAAATTTGCTCTCCTAGTTGTTCTTTTACATCTTTTAAAATGGGACTCAGCATTTGGCAAGGACCGCACCAGCTAGCAAAAAAATCAACTAATACTGGTTTTTCAGATTGTATTAATTTATCAAAATTATTGTTCATAGTTTGTTTTTTGTTGATACTTTTAGGCAAAACACAAAAAAAGTTTACCAAAAAGCTAAAATTAGTTTTTGTTAGTGAGTTGTATTTTTTTAAAAAGAATTATGGCAGGCTATTGTAATTTTAATGACTTAGTTTCTTTTTGTTGGTATTAATTCCCCAAGGCATATACATTGGACAAAAATTGATAGAAACAGTGATTAACAAGACGATTGCAAAAGCTAAAAATAAGATGCCAAGATTTCCAGTAACAGCATTTGTAAAATACAATGTTGCTAGAGTGAAAGCAACAATCACACGGATTGTTTTGTCTGTTTTTCCCATATTATGTTTCATGATTTCTAAAATTTAAGGGTTTAAAAAACATTCAAATGATACTACAAATTTAGTAATTAATCTGTTTTAAATCAATGGTTTAGTTGTTTAAAGTTTTGCTTTGGCATACAAAATCAGTTTTAGGAACAGCTGTTTTTGCAATGGCATTAAAACCACCTTCAATTTCAGTAAAATTTCTAAAACCTCTTGCTTGCAAAATAGAAGCAGCAATCATACTGCGGTAACCACCAGCGCCAATTTTTACTGTTTTTGCAAATTCTTCTGCGGTAATCCTGTTAATGGTGTCGATTTCTTTTTTTGCATTTTTCCAAGCTTCAAAACCACCTTTTAGATGACCAATAATGTTGTCGAAACCCACACGACTCAATCTAGTTACTGATTCTTCTTCCTGATCGATTTCGGTCACTAAAATAATGGGTTGTTTTACATTAGCAATTAAGGCACCCACCCAAGGAGCAAAATCGCCTTCAATCCCAATATTGATGGACTGCGGAATAAAACCTTTGGCAAAATCTGCATTTTTACGAGTATCTAAAATTAAAGCTCCAGAATCTTCGGCAACAGCTTCAAAGTCATTAGCTTCAATAGCATTCATTCCGTGGTTTAAAACCGATTCAAAACTTTCATAGCCTTTTTTGTTCATGGCTACATTCATTCCAAAATAAGCAGGAGGAGGCAAAAGTCCGTCGGTTACTTCTTTTACAAATTCAGCTTCAGTCATATTGGCTCTTAAAGCATAATTAGTTTCCTTTTGGTTGCCAATAGTCGAAACAGTTTCTTTGCTCATATTTTTTCCACAAGCACTTCCTGCTCCATGCGCAGGATATACAATCACATCGTCTGGCAAAGTCATAATTTTATCTCTTAACGAATGAAATAAGGTGGCAGCTAATTGTTCTTGTGTCATGTGAGCTGCTTTTTGAGCCAAATCAGGTCTTCCTACATCGCCAATAAATAAAGTATCTCCAGAGAAAATAGCGTGTTTTTTATCATTTTCATCTGTCAATAAATAGGTGGTACTTTCCATAGTATGTCCCGGAGTATGAAGGGCTTTTAAGGTAATATTGCCAATCTTGAATTCCTGACCATCAGTTGCAATGATGGAATCAAATTCAGGTTTGGCTGTTGGTCCATAAACAATTTGAGCCTCAGTTTCTTTACTTAAATCCACATGTCCCGAAACAAAATCGGCATGAAAATGGGTTTCGAAAATGTATTTTAGTTTCACT